>JAURHZ010000009.1 GCA_030833025.1 Armatimonadota bacterium | reverse complement strand
TCCATCGATGTAGCGGTTGTGGTTGCGGTGTCCTTGAGACCGATAATCTCAATCTGCTCACCAGCCTTGAGCTGACCACGCTCGACACGGCCGGTAGCAACGGTTCCACGACCGGTGATCGTGAAGACGTCTTCAACAGGCATCAAGAATGGGAGGTCCTTTGGACGCTCAGGCGTTGGGATGTAGTCATCGACAGTTTCCATAAGCTTATGGATAGCTGGCTCGCCGTACTCACCCTGCCCACCAGCAAGCGCTTCGGTAGCGGAACCGACAACAATCGGAGTGTCATCGCCTGGGAAGTCGTACTTGGAAAGAAGTTCGCGAACTTCGAGCTCAACGAGCTCAAGAAGCTCAGGATCATCGACCATGTCAGCCTTGTTTAGGAAGACAACGATCGAAGGAACACCAACCTGGCGTGCAAGCAGGATGTGCTCACGGGTCTGCGGCATTGGTCCATCAGCAGCGGAACATACCAAGATTGCTCCGTCCATCTGAGCTGCACCAGTAATCATGTTCTTGATGTAGTCAGCGTGGCCCGGACAGTCAACGTGTGCGTAGTGACGGGTGGCCGTTTCGTACTCGACGTGCGCCGTATTAATGGTGATACCGCGCTCTTTTTCTTCAGGAGCAGCATCAATATCTTCGTACTTACGAGCCTGTGCACCACCGGCCTTAGCAAGAACCGTAGTGATAGCTGCTGTAAGCGATGTCTTACCGTGGTCAACGTGACCGATTGTTCCGATGTTTACGTGCGGCTTTGAACGCTCGAACTTAGCCTTACCCATACCAATTCACCTCATCAACTTGGAGAATCAATCTCCACACACGCTAAAAAGTGCAATGGACACGCGCAAACGAGCCCATGCGTTTACAGGAAACGCCCGACTAATATAGGCCGTAGCGAGACAGTTGTCAAGCCACGGCCCAAGTTAGTTAGTATTATTTGCCTTGCTTTGCCCGGATGTCGTCCGCAACATTGCGAGGTACTGCCTCGTAGTGGCTTGGCTCCATCGTTGAGCTTGCGCGACCCTGAGTCATCGAACGCAAGGTTGAAACGTAGCTGAACATCTCGGCAAGAGGAACCTTAGCCTTGACGACAATCGTTCCACCAGGTCCATTTTCTTGACCTTGAATCATTCCACGGCGACGGTTAAGGTCACCGATGACATCTCCAAGGAACTGATCAGGAGTTACAACTTCGATCGACATGATTGGCTCGAGGATGACTGGATGCGCTTTGCCCATCGCCTCACGGTATGCCATACGGCCCGCTTCAACGAATGAGATTTCGTCAGAGTCAACATCATGGTAGGAACCATCTACGACGTGAACCTTAACATCAACGACAGGATAGCCTGCAACCGTACCATGGAGGATTGCATCGCGTACACCCTTTTCGATTGCTGGGATGTATTCGCGGGGAATTGAACCACCGACGGTGTCATTGATAAAGGCGAAACCACCACCTGTTTCGTTTGGCTCAACGATCAACGTACAGTCGCCGAACTTTCCACGTCCACCGGTTTGCTTCTTGAAGAGTCCGCGCGCCTTAGCCTCGGAAGTTACCGTTTCACGATAGGCAACCTGTGGCTTACCTTGGTTTGCTTCAACCTTGAACTCACGCTTCATACGGTCAACGATGATCTCGAGGTGTAACTCACCCATTCCACGGATAATCGTCTGGCCAGTTTCAGTGTCGGTGTACATACGGAAGGTTGGGTCCTCCGCAGCAAGCCTCGACAAAGCAACGCCCATTTTGTCTTGGTCAGCCTTTGTCTTTGGCTCAATGGACATTTCGATAACCGGATCTGGGAAGGACATCGACTCAAGCACGATTGGCGACTTCTCTTCACAGATTGTGTCACCGGTTGTGGTTTCAGAAAGTCCCACAGCTGCTGCGATATCACCAGCGAAGACCTGATCGATTTCCTCACGCTTGTTTGCGTGCATCTGAACGATACGGGAAATGCGCTCTTTCTTACCCTTGGTAGCGTTGTAAACATAGGAACCCTTTGTGATGGTTCCCGAATACACACGGAAGAAGGTGAGGTTACCAACGTGTTGGTCGTTCATCAACTTGAAAGCCAATGCGGAGAATGGCTCCGAGTCGGATGGCAGGCGCAGGTTGGCTTCATCGGTATCAGGGTTGATACCTTCGATACCTTCGACGTCGACTGGACTTGGGAGGTAGTGAATCACAGAGTCGAGCAGTGGTTGAATACCCTTGTTCTTAAAGGCCGTTCCACAGAGCATCGGGTAGATCTTCATGTCGATAGTAGCCTGGCGAAGCGCAGCAACAATCTCATCCCGAGTAAGTTCCTCGCCACCGAGGTACTTTTCCATCAACGCATCGGATTGCTCAGCTGCAGCCTCGACAACACCGACACGGTACTCATCCGCAAGATCCTTGAGGGAATCAGGAATCTCGGTGATGTCCGGTGCCTTACCAAAGTCATCGTTGGTGTAGACGATCGCCTTCATTTCAACGAGATCGATAACGCCCTTGAAATCGCCTTCAGCTCCAATAGGAATCTGAATAGGTACAGCAGGTGCACCAAGGCGCTCCTTAACCATCTTGACGACATTGTAGAAGTCTGCACCGGTACGGTCCATCTTGTTGACAAAGATCAAACGTGGAACCTTGTACTTCGTTGCTTGGCGCCAAACCGTTTCGGACTGCGGCTGAACACCAGCAACAGCGCAGAAGACAGCTACCGCGCCATCAAAACACGCTCTACCTCACCACCAAAGTCACTGTGACCTGGTGTGTCGATGATGTTGATGCGGTGAGTGGATTCGCGTGCTCCCTGCGCAGACTTAGCAGGATCAGTACTTACATTAAGTCCCCAGAAACACGTCGTCGCAGCGGAAGTAATCGTAATTCCGCGCTCACGCTCCTGCTCCATCCAGTCCATTGTGGCGGCGCCTTCATGGACTTCACCAATTTTGTAGTTGACGCCGGTGTACAGCAGAATACGTTCGGTACAGGTTGTCTTACCTGCATCAATGTGCGCTGCAATGCCGATGTTTCGCGTATTTTCGAGGCTAAATGCACGTGCCATTTGTTGTTCTTCCTTATCCCATGCGGGTTATGAAAATTAGACCAATTTTTTGACGCACTAAACCCCGCAGCCGGATTTCCGGTGCGGGGCCTGTGACTAGAAGCGGTAGTGAGAGAACGCTTTGTTCGCCTCTGCCATCTTGAAGCCTTCTTCACGACGACGTACTGCTCCACCCTGCTTGTTAGCTGCATCCATGAGTTCCTGGGTCAGCTTCTCTACCATCGTGCGCCCATTGCGACGACGAGCAAAGGTGATCATCCAGCGAATACCCACCGACATGCGGCGGTCAGGACGGACTTCGACAGGTACCTGATACGTTGCACCACCAACACGGCGGGGCTTTACTTCGACGACAGGCATTACGTTGCGGAGAGCTTCCTGGAATACTTCGATACCAGGACGTCCGGAACGTTGCTCGATACGATCCAGTGCGCTGTAGAAAATCTTCTCAGCTACTGACTTCTTACCATCAAGCATCAATCTGTTAATAAAACGCGTTACAACAACATCCCCGTAGATTGGATCAGGATGAACTTCGCGTCGTGGGGCTGGACCCTTACGTGGCATATGTCAAAACTCCTACTTCTTTGCCGCTGCGCCAGGCTTTGGTTTCTTGGTTCCGTACTTGGAACGTGATGACTTACGATCCTTGGTGCCCTGTGAGTCAAGGGTTCCACGAACGATGTGGTATCGGACGCCAGGAAGGTCCTTGACACGACCACCACGAATCATCACAACGCTGTGCTCCTGGAGGTTGTGACCAATTCCAGGGATGTACGCGGTTACTTCAATTCCGTTTGAAAGGCGTACACGGGCAACTTTACGAAGTGCTGAGTTTGGCTTCTTAGGGGTCATCGTACGAACGACAACACACACGCCACGCTTTTGGGGATTCCCCTTCATCGCTGGCGACTTGCTCTTCTTCTCGACCTTCTTACGGCCCTTGCGCACCAATTGGCTAATTGTTGGCATAAACCTATCTCGCTCCTCTACGCCATATTGAACACGTTTCCCGCATTCTGAAGCGTAATATCCAAAAACACGCTTACCGGGCGCACACGAAGATAGGCCACGCAGGGGTAACCCTGCAATATGCTGTCGTTAACGCCGCCAGCAACGGCCTTCTAGCGTGAGACACACCAGAACATAATCCACTAAGGCACGCAGTGTGCCGAAGTCAACCGCGCGAGTATATCGATGTCTAGAGTCAGTGTCAAGCGAACCTAATGGTCGGTGGCTTGTTTGCTCTAAACCTTGCGTATAATGCTACGTGTTACAAACAAAGCCACGCGTTCACCTGTTCATCACCTGCGTAGCCGATCGTCTCGGAGTTAGCGCAGCAGAATCGACGGTAAACCTGCTCCGCCTGTATGGATGCGATGTCCAATTTAGCGAGCTCCAATCATGCTGTGGACAACCAGCCTACAATGCAGGACACCACGACGCAGCAAAGCAAGTTGCCCGTTACTGGCTCGCAACCTACGACAAACTCCTTGCAAGTGCGGATGATTACATCGTAACACCTAGCGGTAGCTGCGGTGCGATGATCCATCATTACAAAGACCTACTCGTAGATGAACCCTCTCAAATTGCGATCTGCAATCGCGTCCTTCCAAGGGTTCGAGAACTGACGCAGTTTCTTGTCGATGACCTCGCAGTAACACAGTCCTTTGTAAACCTCAGCAGTTTTACAGTTGCGTACCATGACTCGTGTCACGCGATGCGGAACATGGGTGTCTACGATCAACCACGCGCGCTACTCAAAAGTGCTGGAGCGACGCTGATCGACTGGGATAGTAGTTGCTGCGGATTTGGTGGATTATTTAGTGTCAAGCTCCCACAAATCTCTACAGCGATGCTTGATCGAAAGCTAGATTCTGTAACGAATGTAATGAGTGCAGACTTTCTTACCAGTACAGATCTAGGATGCCTTTTGCAGCTTGATGGAGGCTTACAGAGGCGTAGTACACGTTTGAGAACATTGCACATCGCCGAGCTTTTGGATCCAGCAAGTGTGGTACACGCCAAGTGAAACCTACATCAAAGTCGTTCAAGACCATCCACAAGGATGAAATGGCGAAGGCAGAGAAACGTGGTGCTGTCCTTCGTGGGACATCGATGGTCGACTCTCGCCGTAAGATTGCCTGTGCTGAACTCGATACAGATGACCCAGCGGGATATCAGGGACTTCGCAATATAGCAGCGTCGATAAAGGATACTGTACTAGCCGACTTACCAACCTACCTCGAGACGTTTGCTAACAATGCAGAGGCGGCAGGTGCGAAGGTTCATTTCGCTTCAGATGCAGCCGATGCTCGGGAAACCATCCAGGACATAATCCGATCCAAAGGCGCAAAAGTCATCGTCAAGAGTAAATCGATGGTTTCCGAGGAGATTGACCTCAATGCCGCCTTGGAACTCGATGGTTACCGCGTCATCGAGACTGACCTGGGCGAGTTTATCCTTCAACTAGAACATGAGCACCCAAGCCATATTGTGTTGCCCGCAGTCCATAAGCCAAAAGTTGAAGTTGAGCGGATGTTCAATAAGCTGTACAAATCCCCAATGGGTGCATCCGCGGATGACTTAGCTCAGACCGCCCGTAGAGTGATTCGTCAGGACTTCCTGGATGCAGAAGTTGGTATTTCAGGTGGTAACTTCCTGGTTGCAGATACGGGATCCATAGTCATCGTCGAAAACGAAGGCAATGCAAGACTTACTACAAGCCTTCCAAAGTGCCATATTGCCATCGTTGGTATCGAGAAAATCATCCCATCCATCGATGACCTCCCCGTGTTCCTCAACCTCCTTAGCCGCAGTGCAACTGGTCAGCGCTCGACTGTCTTTGTAAGTACGATCACGGGGCCAAAAACGCTGGATGAACCAGATGGCCCTGACGAGATGCACATTGTCTTAGTCGATAATCGACGTTCGACGATACTCGCAGATGAAAAGCTTCGTCCGATTCTGAGATGTATACGGTGTGCCGCATGCGTAAATACATGTCCGGTCTATCAACAGATCGGTGGACATGCTTATGGCTGGGTCTACACAGGACCAATTGGCGCCATTTTGGACCCAGTGCTGCTCGGCCTTGAAGATGCCTATCATCTTCCCTACGCGAGCAGCTTGTGTGGCGCCTGCACCGAAGTCTGTCCTGTAAAAATTCCTATTGATGACATATTGGTTGAACATCGAAGACGGGCAGTAAACGCATCGCTCACGGGCCCCGTTGAGGCAATGGCGATGGCATCGTTTGCCACTGTGATGGTCAATCACAACCTCTACGAGGCGGCGACGCGTCTGGCTGCAGTAATGCCGTCATCCAATGGCCGGATGTCACGCCTTCCCCTGCCTGTTATTACCGACTGGCAGTCATCGAGAGACCTTCCGGCAATGAAGGGGCCTCGCTTCAGAGACATTTGGAAACAGCGTCTTGCATCGGCAGGAGCAAACAATGGATCGTAAAAAGTTTCTGTCGCAGCTGCGTGCCCAAATGCCTGTACAAAGCACGCAGACACATTCCCATGCACCACGAACGCAGCGAGCACTCAGCGTAGATGAGTGCCTAGACATGTTCGTCTCTAGAGCGACTGCTGCGCTAACACATGTTCATATTTGCGAATCTGATGATGAGGTGGGTTCGCTGATCGAGAACATCATTGATGGAGCTAGCTATGTAAACACGGGGTGCCACCAGTTTGCGCACATCCTCACAAATCTTAATGGACATTCGGAACAAGTGCTAACCGAAGACAAGAATGTAACATTTGGAATCAGCGAAGCACGAATTGGTGTTGCCCTGACAGGCACATGTGTACTCGATGCATCACAGCACCGAGGAGGAACGCTGTTGCCACCACGACATATAATCCTATTGAATGCTGCGGATATAGTTCCAGACTTATATTCGGCGTATGGAATTGTTGGGCAATCGCTCCGTGCGAAACGAACGTCCGTCTTTGCATTCCACACCGGGCCAAGCCGCAGCGCCGACATCGAACAAACGATGGCTCTCGGGGTGCATGGTCCTGGTGATGTCCACGTCATTGTAGTTGCGTAATTAGGCTTCGGATGATAACCTTACGGGGTTGTGAGGAATCAGTGATGCATCCGATCAATAAGGCGCGCCAGTTCCGTCCGGGGGGACGGCTGTGCAGGCCGAAAAACTTCATCTCGAAGGAGATCCCCCAATATGAGTTTGCCCACGGATGTTGCAGCACAAGTTGTTGCAGACTACAAAACCCACGAGTCTGACACAGGCTCCCCAGAAGTTCAGATTGCGTTGCTTACGGCACGTATCACCCAGTTGACTGCGCACCTCAAAGTGCACAAGCATGACCACCACACTCGTCGTGGACTCCTTATGCTAGTCGGACGCCGAAAGCGTTTGCTGGGATATCTTTACAATGTGGATGTAGAGCGCTATCGCTCACTGGTTCAGAGGCTTGGTATCCGGTCTCGTCTTTAGGTCGCTGTGCGGCCCAAAGCGGAGGGCGCCCGCAATCACTTGCGGTGCGCCTTTCGTGTTTTTACAGCACCCGTAAACAAGCGGATCAAGTGCTGAGCGTGCGTTGAAGAAGGAAACTAAACAAACATGTCAACTTTACATTCTGTTGACTTCACACTGCCCGATGGCCGTGTCGTAACAGTTGAAACCGGTAAGCTTGCTTTGCAGGCAAACGGTTCCGTCACCGTTAGAGTCGGTGACACAATCATTTTGGCCACAGCGACGATGAGCAGCCAAATGCGTGGTGGGATTGACTTTTTCCCACTGACGTGTGACTACGAAGAGCGTAAGTACGCTGTTGGCAAGATTCCAGGCGGATTTGTCAAGCGCGGTGGCCGTCCGTCCGAGAAGGCAACGCTGGTATCACGTCTAATCGACCGACCGCTTCGCCCTTTGTTTGACAAGGGTATGCGAAACGATGTCCAAGTCATCGCAATGCCATTGTCCGTCGATCTCGAAAATATGCCGGATGTCCTGTCAGTGCTTGCAGCATCCGCAGCCCTGACAGTTTCGAACATCCCTTGGGCAGGACCAATCGGTGCCGCCCGCGTCAGCATCGCTGAAGACGGCTCCTTCATTGCGAACCCAAGCCAGGAGCAGATTGCTGCATCCCCTCTCGACCTCGTTGTCGCCGGTACGGCAAAGGCAATCCTGATGGTCGAAGCTGGTGCCAGCGAAGTCTCTGAGGAGAAGATGCTTGCTGCATTCGACTTCGCACACGATGTCATCAAGACGCAATGTGCTGCACTTGATGAGCTCCGTGCCAAGGCTGGCAAAGAGAAGGTCACCGTTAAGCTTCATGAAGTCAACTACGACATCGTGAAGGTTATCCGTGAGCAGTTTGGCGCAACGCTACGTTCGGGTCTCCAAGATCCTGACAAGGCTAGCCGTGAAGCTGGACTTACCCTCTTGATCAATCAGGTGGTGGATGCCCTATCAGCAACCTACCCGGACAACATTGCTGACCTCAAAGAAGGTGCAGACAAGGTTGTCAAGGAGCAGCTCCGTGACCTCATCCTGACCGAGGGGCGCCGCCCAGATGGTCGTGGCACCCGTGACATCCGTAACATCGGATGCGAAGTCAACCTTCTCCCACGTGTTCACGGAACCGGTCTCTTCACTCGTGGCCAGACACAGGTCCTCACGACATGTACGCTGGGTTCACCTGGCGATGCCCAAATGGTCGACACACTCGAAGAAGATGGCGAAAAGAAGTACATGCACTTCTACAACTTCCCACCTTACTCGGTTGGTGAAGCCCGCCCAATGCGTGGACCTGGTCGTCGTGAAATCGGACACGGTGCACTTGCTGAGCGTGCCCTGATAGCAGTTCTTCCAGATCCATCGACATGGCCATACACCATGTTGCTGACAAGTGAAGTCCTCGAGTCAAATGGCTCGACATCACAGGCATCCGTGTGTGGCTCAACCCTCGCACTCCTCGATGCAGGTGTTCCAATCAAGGCTCCTGTGGCAGGTATTGCGATGGGTCTGATCACCGATGAAGCATCCGGAAAGTATGCCGTCCTTACCGACATCCAAGGTATGGAAGACTTTTCTGGCGACATGGACTTCAAGGTTGCGGGTACAGCAAACGGCATTACCGCACTGCAGCTTGATACCAAGATTCAGGGCATCCCACGTGATGTGTTTGTCGAAGGATTTGCACAGGCTCTCGAAGCTCGTCTTTATATCCTTGGCAAAATCAACGAGGCCATCGGAGCTCCACGTGAGCAGATGTCTGAGTACGCACCACGCATTATCTCCCTCAAGATTGATCCTGAGCAAATCGGTGCCGTCATTGGCCCAGGTGGAAAGAACATCAAGAAGATCTGTGCTGAAACCGGCGCTAAGATTGATATCGAGCAGGATGGCTCGGTACACATCACAGCGACGGATGGTACAGGGGGTGATGCTGCCCGTAAGATCATCGAGGATATGACCCGCTTGGTCAAGCCTGGAGATGTCGTCGAGGGACGTATCACGCGCTTCCTTCAGTTCGGCGCATTCGTTGAGATTGGCGGAGGCCGCGATGCCCTCGTGCATGTCTCGCAGCTCAGTGACACACCACCATCACGCCCAGATGAAAATCTGAAGCTAGATGATGTGATGACGGTTCGTATCACCGAAGTCGATGGCCAGGGTCGCGTCAATGCCACAGCCCGTGGCTTAGATCTGCCATTTGATCCAGAGAATCCTGAACCAGGTCGCCCACCTCGCCCTACGGGAGACCGTGGCGGACGCGGAGGTGATCGTGGTGGCCGTGGCGGCGATCGTGGTGGAGACCGCGGTGGTCGTGGTGGAGACCGCGGTGGTTTCCGTGGCGGAGACCGTGGCCCACGACCAGAGCGAGATGCAGCGCCTCAAACGGATGCACCGGCACCTGTAGTGGATGTAGAGGAAGGCGATGGCATGCCAAAGGCGCGCTTCCGCCCTCGTCGCTGATACGTTCGTAATAGTGACTCAAACGAAAGGCCCCTGGGAGAATATCCCGGGGGCTTTTCTTTACTGTGAGAACTGATTTAGGGAATTCTCAATATGGGAGATAACTAAAGTCGATGACCTGACACAGGTACGCTTGGGCTCTGGCCACTCATACGTTTGTAGTAATCGCGATAAAGAGAAAAGTCCCCATGGAGAAAATCCAGGAGACTTTTACTTTGCGAGTCACCCTTACAGCGACCATAGCAATCAAATTACTTCTTGGCGGGAGACCAGGTGATTCCGGTAACCGTGAGGTCAGTTGGTGAGATAACGAATGGAGGGATGGATGCATCCATTGGCACCACGTAAACACGCCCCTTGCTAATGTACGCGACTTCTTTGCCATCAGGGCTGACAGAGACACCCTCGATAGGAGCGGCCGCAAGTCGGGCGCCCCCTACTGCATCACCGGCGCCACCAAGCGGTATGACAGCGAGTCCTGCATCTGCTCCCTTTGACTTCCAGAAGACGATGCTCGAACCATCAGGTGTAGGCATGATGCCATCGGCCTCGATTGGAAACTCGGTCACTGATTCAACATTAAAGTCAGAATTCCAAAGTACAAACCTAGATTTGCCTTCATCAATTCCCTCTTCGCTAGGTGCTGCGGCTGACACGGACGGCAGCTTATCCAACATGTCGTTTCCAATTGGAATGGGTTGCTTCAGCGGGATACCGCCTGTTACCAGGGCTGCAGCCTTTCCATCGGGAAGGAAAATAGGAACAATCTTCTTACCCTTGGCCAAGATTGCTGGCGTTTCATTACGCTCATCGTAGATAAGGCAGATCTGGTCATATTCACGCTTGATGACAATCAGCATAAATGTTTCATCTGCGTTCACGGCGAAGTCGATGACACCACCGTACTCGAATACTTCAGCGATTAGGCGATTTTCGCGCTTCATCTCAGCATGTGGAAAGACAGCCTTTGGATCCCCGCCATTTGGATGAACCGAGATTAGGCGTCCACCATCTAAGAAGTAGATATTGTCGGCTAAGTGAAACTGTGGGCGTTCCTTCGTACCTGAGCTTGCAGCCGACTGGGTGAGCTGGATGACCTTCTGTCCCTTGGCGGCATCCATAACACAGAGATGCCGAACATCCCCGACCGCGTAAGCGCCGAATTGAGTAAGGAAGCGGTTACTGGTGAAGGCAATTGTTTGACCATTGGAGTCAAGGATTGGTTCGCCCTCTGCCGGCTCATCGGATGTCAACTGAACCAGCCCACCACCATCTTTCGCATTGAACATGAAGAGATCAGAATCTTTACCACGCTGTGCTGAAACGACAATCTTTCCTGCGGTCGATGGAATAGATGTACCAGGAATTGGGAAACCAAGGCTTCCCCACCGGGCAAGTAAGGCAACGATAGTGAATGCAACAAGGAGAAGGATGATATTGCGAGGAGTGATGCGCTTAGGTTTCATAGCAGGTCTCTTGTATGGGTGTGAATTACTATCAATAGTTGCGCACCCTCAGAATTACAGAGTATATTACCTTGAACAGTTCCCTTAACGCGGGAAGTGCGCTTACCGAATGTGGGCAACCGAGCGTGTTGTATTGACATGCATTCCTTTTTCGTGGTAAAGTCGCGAGGTTCACTCCCAAACAAAGGGTCTTACAAAAATGTATGCAGTAATCCGGACCGGTGGAAAGCAATACCGGGTATCGGCAAACGACACGATCGTAGTCGAAAAGCTTGAAGGTGAAGTTGGTGATGCAATCACCATCGATGATGTTCTCCTCATTGGTGGCGAAACCACCCGTGTAGGTTTGCCAGTTGTGGCAGGTGCAAGCGTATCTGGCACTATTGTCAAGCAATGCAAGGGCAAGAAAATCAACGGCATCACCTACATCAAGGTCAAACAACATCAGCGTCACTATGGCCATCGCCAGCTTGAGACGCACATCCGTATCGACGGAATCAACGGTTAGTCGAGGTATTAGCTATGGCACACAAAAAAGGTGTGGGTTCTTCCCGCAACGGACGTGATTCCAACCCACAGATGCTGGGCGTCAAGGAATATGCTGGACAGACGGTAACCGCTGGTTCGATTCTAATTCGCCAGCGCGGAACCAAGTTCGATCCAGGCGCAAATGTTGGAATGGGACGCGACTACACTCTCTTTGCTAAGGTTGATGGCGTAGTCAAGTTCGAAGGTTACAAGTACAACCGCCGTATCAGTGTCTATCCTGTAGTCGCTGAAACATCTGCGTAGTCGGTAACGTTCACCGATGTCAACGGCCCGGTTTTACCGGGCCGTTCTTGTTTGAAGGAGCTGCTAATATGTTTATTGACGAGATTAACATCAACATCCACGCTGGTGATGGAGGACGTGGTGCAGCGACCTTTCGAACCGAGAAGCACGTCCCACGCGGCGGTCCGGATGGCGGTGATGGCGGTAGAGGTGGCAGTGTGTGGTTGGAAACCGATGCCAATATCTCCACATTGCTCGATTTCCGTCCAGGAAAGAACTACCGAGCTGACCGTGGCATGGATGGCATGGGTAAGCAGCAGTTCGGAAAAGATGGTAAAGATCTCGTCTTACGTGTTCCACCTGGAACACAGGCCTTCCATGCGATTACTGGCCAGCTGATTGCGGACCTTGCGGGGCATCCAATGAAAGTTGAGATCGCACGTGGTGGACGTGGCGGCAAAGGTAACATCCACTTTGTTTCATCCGTCCAACAAGCACCAAAGTTCGCAGAGCTCGGTGAACCAGGAGAAACATTTCCGGTACGCCTTGAGCTGAAGCTGCTTGCCGATGTTGGCCTTGTTGGATATCCGAATGTCGGGAAGTCCACACTCCTGTCAGTCGTGTCCGCGGCACGACCGAAAATTGCGGATTATCCATTTACGACGCTCGTTCCAAACCTCGGTGTTGTCGCGGTGGACCATAGCCGCTCATTCGTAATTGCCGACGTACCTGGACTCATTGAGCGTGCGAGCGAAGGCGCAGGACTTGGTATTCAGTTCCTTAAGCACTTGGAACGTACCCGCCTCCTAATTCACCTCATTGATATCAGCGGATATTCTGGTCGAGACCCAAAGGAAGATTACGCGATTATCCGAGCAGAGCTTGCCAGTTTCAGTGCCGAGCTTGCCTCCCTACCTGAAATCATCGTGCTATCCCGGGCAGATCTCGTATTCGATGAAGATTACAAACAAGAATTGCTGGACTTTTACCGTGAGATTTCGCCTGAGACGCTCATTATCAGTGCACCAACTCGCCTAGGCCTTGACGAGTTGATGAAGCTTGTTTGGTCGAGACTTGAGTCACTGCCAAAACAGCTTCCTGTAGCTACGGGAACTGTTCGGATTACCACGCGCGATAAAGACAATGATGATCCACGACAGTTCGTCATTGAATTTGACGAAAAGACACGGACGTTTACCATAACGGGCCATGGCATTGAGCGTAGAGTTGCGATGACCGACATGAGTAATGACTTCATGGTTCGTCGCTTACAGCGTTCTATGGAGCGCTGGGGTCTGTTTAAGAAGTTGAAGGAAGCTGGTGCAGAGGATGGCGACAACATTCGCATCAGACACTTAGAGTTTGACTACGTCGACGATGACTTGGTTGACGAACCCTTGGCATCCAGCGATGATGACGATATGGATGAACCCGTATAATAAGCCATGCCAGAAACTGGAGCAGATGGACGGACATCACTGACGCCGCTAAGGGTGCCAGAACCCACGGTCGAGCGTCTGTCTACGTATCTTCAGTTTCTGTATAGTGCCGCAGCCAGCGGACTTACCACCATTTCATCGGCGCATGTGGAATCCGCGACAGCAGTTTCTGCCGCCCAGTTTCGCAAAGACCTCAGCTACTTCGGAGAATTTGGTAAGCCTGGGGTCGGGTATGTAATCACTGAGTTACAGTCGCGTATCTCACGTATCCTCCAGCTCCATGAGACCCAGCCGGTAATCTTGATTGGATTAGGCAATCTTGGAGCCGCATTGCTCTCCTACCCGGGACTCACAGAGCAACGATTCCAAGTCGTTGCAGCCTTCGACATCGACCCAAACAAGTGTGGGCGTACCGTTCAGGGTGTGCCGGTCTACGGCATCCAAGACCTGACCACACATTGCGCCCGCCTCAATCCACGGATTGCAATCCTCGCGGTACCTGGCCTTGCTGCCCAGCAAGCTTTTGACTTGGCCTACAAAACTGGCATACGGGCTATCTTAAACTTTGCACCTGCAGTCCTAAAAGTCCCGAGTGGTGTCACTGTACGTAATGTCAGCTTTACGCAGGAACTTGCCGTCCTTTCGTATCACATTAAGACTGACCAGATGGAATCTTAGGATGCGCGGGGTACGCCTTGCGGTCGTGCTGGTTATTACAGCCATCTTGATAGTAGCGCTGGCCACATGGTTTGCTCTTTCTAGGACCGACAGACGTGCGGAAGTCATTCCAAAGAAAACGTCGGCTTTTGTACTCTGCGGAGGCACAACAGGCTCGGCGAGCTGGCTACGGTACTCTGGTGGCCAAGTCGTTGTTATTGGAACTGGCTCAGATACAGATGCCAAAAAGTTGGTCGAAAGCTTACAAGCGTACGGCATCAATACTATAGATCTTTTAATCCTTCCACATCCGTACTCTGATGCCACAGCTGGATTCAGCACATTACAAACACATTTCAAGATCCGCCAAGTATGGGTGAGCTCCGTTGCTCCTATCAACAGGCACAACGGAAAGGCGATGGAAGCCATCAAGGCAGCTGGTCTGCCTATGTCAATTGTTCATCGGGGTGATCGAATGCAACTTGGTGAGCTTTCCATCGATGTACTCTCACCTTCCGTCACGCGGATTTCAGGGCGTCCCTCGGCAGGGAACAACTCCGTTGTCGTCCGCCTTACTACACCGACATGCTCACTTTTGCACCTCGGCGGTATCGGTCTTTCAGGGCAAAACGCATTGCTCAGTGGCGTATCGTCGCGAAAGCTGAAGTGCGATATCGTCGTGCTACCACGTGTCTCGAGCAGTGATGTCATCCTCCCAGAGCTCCTTCATGCGACAGAAGCGGAGTACTTTGTTATTGAAGGGCAATCAGATAACCTCGACACGCAGCTGCTTACCAAGACCAGCGGTACGATTGTTGATGTCAGTGCGGCTGAACGACCTCCCCTGTTCTTTCTTGATGAAACCGGTGTTCGCCAAGTCTTACAGGCTCCATAAACACCATTTACACTAGGCATAAAAAAGATGAACATCAACTTTCTTCCGAGTATTGAGAGTCCAGCTGTAGAAAAATTGATGGACATGATGATGCCGTTTGCAAAGTGGATCGCCGGCATCAGAACCATTACCATCAAGTGTTCTCCTAACACAGACCTAAAGGAGCAGCTCGCGAATCCGCTTCTCATTGTTTCCAACCATCCTACCGACATGGATCCAATTCTGATCCGTACGCTGGGTTTGAAAGTGGGAATTCGGTTCAACTACCTTGCTTGCCGGGAAGGCTTCGACGGATTACATGGAGCTTGGGGTTGGGCAGCGCAACGGATTGGCGCCTTCTCAGTCGTACGTGGCACTGTCGACCGTGACTCGATCCGCTTCACGACAAACCTCTGGGTCTCGGACGATGCACGTATCGTGGTATTTCCAGAGGGAGAGGTCGGTGCGTTTAATGACAAGCTGCTACCCTTCCATGATGGCATCTTCCAGCTGCTCCTTCTCGCAACAGACAAACGTATCGCCAACGGTAAGACGCCGGTAAGTATTCTTCCTGTTGGTCTCCGCTACACGCTGATGACAGATCATCATAGTGAACTTGTAAAGGCTTCCAAGGAGCTCTGTACTGCCACAGGTGCCGATTCATCGGACAGTCTAATTGAGAACCTGAAGAGCGTTGCTTCGATTGTCATTGCAAGGCTTGAGCAGGAATATGGCTTACGGAACACCCTCGATCTCCCGACACAGGATCGTATTAGCCATTTACAAACGGCCGTCCTTGAGCGTATCCACGCAGCGACTGGTAGACCAATTCCCGGCAATGGCGATCTCCATGACCTCATGCGGATAGGTGCCAATATCATCGAAGATGCAATTGACAGCCACGCGATTCCAGAGACGGCCTTTGATAAGCGGCTAGCAATTCAGCGACGGCAGCGAGCACTTGCTTTACAGGCGGATATAGATCGCTTACAAAACTGGCTTGCTATCGAGGATGGCTATGCTACAGCGAGTGGCAACCAGGACCACGCATACGAACTGATTCGTCACTTTGAAACGGAAGTGTTTGGGAGTGTCCGTACACGGATAGCTCGCGACGCATCGGTACAGGTTGGCACCCGAATCAACCTCACTGACATCGCAGACTTCGCTGATATGCCGAGGAAACAACAGATAAGGACATTACGGCAAATGTCCGTGGATGCCGTATCTAGCTGCCTCGCCCAATCTCTCCCGGGATAAACTGACTGTGTGAAGAGACGAACCCGGGCACGCCTGAAAGTACGTAAAGTCGTCCGTAAGAGTCTTGGGGTTCCTAGACCGGCTTGGGTTTCCGTCCACTGGGATGTCATCGCGGGCATTCTCGGCGGGATGTTTATGGGGATGATTTTCCCTTTCATCACCCGCGTAGCCCGTAACGAGCTCGCTGCTACACAGACGATGCTTGCGATTCTCAGTGCTGCACCATTTCTAGGTAACCTCATTGCCCCGATTTGGGCTCAGCATATGGAGGGCAAGGCCAAAATGCCATTTGTCCTCGGGAGCATTGTGCCATCCAGACTCCTGTTAATCGGGATGATTTGGATATCGACTCCAATGCCATTTGTGTTGATGCTAAGTGCACTTCAGTTGATGGGCGCATTTTCATCCCCTGCATATACATCGCTGATGAAGGACATCTACCCGGACCACGCACGGGGTCGCTTGATGGGATATGTCCGCGTGGGTGCACAGATTGCTGCATTTCTCGCCGCACAACTGGCCGGTCGCTTACTCGATGCCGGTTATTCCTATCGCTTTATTTTCCCACTTGCAGGCGTTATCGGCGTCTTTAGCGTCCTCGCATTTGCAAAAGTGCGGGCATTGCCTGGCATTCAACAAAATGTTGCTCCACCGCCGGTGCGGTCAAATCCGATGCAGGCTTGGCGTGAAAGCCTTGAGTTGTTGAGGTTGCCAACTGGGTACCGTTGGTTTGCGGCGAGTGTTACTGTTTATGGGTTTGGAAACTTGATGGCAGGTCCACTTTATGGACTCTACCAAGTGGATGTCATTAAGGTAACGAATACAGACCTCGCAACGCTTTCGAACGTTGCAAGTATGGCGAGCATCGTCGGAGCCTTTGTCTGGGGGAGACTGGTTGACCACTACGGTGCTGCAAAGAGTGTACTTTGGTCAATCTATTGCATCGTTGGAGTTGGCGTTTGTTACTTGTTTGGCGGCTCGATGCCGTTGTTAATCATCGCATCCGCTCTCAGTGGATTTGGCTTTGCCGGAGTGGAACTAGCCTATATGGCGAGTATTTTACGTTATGCAGAGCGAGGCAAAGCGGCTCAATATCAGGCGTTGCATTCCCTCTTGCTTGGGTTCCGTGGTGTGACGGCACCGGCCCTTGGCCTGTATCTAGTGCAGTACACTGGATATAAGGCTTTGTTTATTGGCACGCTGGTGCTTATGATGGCTGGTACGTTTTTTCAGCGGCATGCGGTACGAATTGAGCTGCGTGAAACTGAAGGCATTTAGGTATATCTGGCGTGTCGCACGCCAAATGGCAGATTCGATGTATGTTGCTCCCCAGAATGGGTCTTTGGTCCCATACATCACCACTATCTCGGATGTAGGATACGTTCAATGGACACCAAAACTGAAGATCAGGTCATACAGACCCAGCTGAAACAGGGCCGTTCTGACTGGCCGGATGAGCCGCTGAAGATTACAACAGCCAGCATCGATGCGCAGATAGAGGATTTCTTTTACGAAGCCTACCTGCGTTATTTTAAGACTGCTGAATCTCGTCGAAGGTGGTCGATCGACCATGATATTCCTTGGGCTGAGATTACGGGTCAAGCATCTGAGATTACGGCTACGATTGTCGAATCATTTTCAGCAGTCGAGATGTTTCTTCCTGACTACACGCACAAGATTACGGATCTCGTCCGAAAGTCGCGTGGTAGAGCACTCTTCCAGGCTAACTGGGGCTATGAAGAGTCAAAGCACAGCATGGTGCTTGATATGTGGCTGGAGCGTTCTGGCAAGCGAACAGAAGATCAGATTGCGGAATTTGAGCGTAGCTTGCTTGGCGGCGAATGGAAGCTACCATTTGATTCTCCCCGTCAAATGATTTGTTACACGATGATTCAGGAGCTTGCGACAGGTGTGAACTATAACAACCTCCGTGAGCGTGCCGAATCAGAGGGTGATGTATGTCTTACGCGCGTTTTACGCTGGGTTGCAGCGGATGAGTCTGCCCACTACAACTTTTTCCGTAAGGGTGTAAAGGCATTTATGGAACTGGACCCAGAAGGGACAGTAAAGGATATTAAGTGGGTATTTGACCACTTCACGATGCCGGCCCATGCCTTAATTCCCGAGTGGGATGACCGTGGACAGGCGATTGAAGAAGCAGGTGTCTATGGGCCCAAGGTGTACCTTGGTAGGGTTCGTCGTCCAATCATTGAGGACCTTGGATTGACCCGCGAGCAGCTCCGTGGAACGGGCTTGACGGAAGCTGAAGTTCAAGAAATCGCTGACAAAGAAGACGAACGACAGGAAGAGCTGCGCGTTGCGAAGTACAGCCGATTCACAACGATTCCGTCATCCCCACGCCTTCAGCATCCAGTGAAGAAGATCATTTCAACGATTCCTTAATAGTATCTTCAATAAGATTGACAGGGAGGTGTTTAGGACGTAACATACTCCTTGTGACGCGGGGTGGAGCAGCTGGTAGCTCGTTGGGCTCATAACCCAAAGGTCGGAGGTTCGAGTCCTTCCCCCGCACTTTTGTATTTTTTAAATATACAAATCTTGAAAGCCTTCCCTGTTGGGAGGGCTTTTTTATTGACTATTACCGGATAAGTTGTCGAGGTGTATTCAAACAACAGTGACCAGATTGCTTATTCGGACGGGTCTGATGCTTGTAGCTCAGTCGATAGATCTCGCATTCCGTGAAGCAATCTAACCAGTACAACTTCATCGGGACCCACAATGTAAAACACGAGGTAATACGGAAACTTGGTCACTGGAAACATACGAAGCTCAGCAGTTTCAATGACCGCTGAATAGTGAAGATTGCCTGATTCTGGAAAGGTAGCGATGTGACCAACAGTTTTGGCAAGATTATCAAGCAAGCGATCACTGACCTGCACCCAGTTTTGGTGCGAAGCCTGTCTGAGTGTTTTCGTAATACTCTGACTTCCCACTGGCTTTCAAACCACTGTACAGTGTTCTTATCATCGACAAATAGAACGTGGCTTCGGTAAGTGTCCGCCAAGCCAACCGGTAACTCTTATTGTGATTCTGACAACTGAAAAG
>JAURHZ010000099.1 GCA_030833025.1 Armatimonadota bacterium | reverse complement strand
CCATTTAAATAGATTGTGGTGATGGGCTTCTCTACCATCCGCCCACCGGCAAAGCGCGCGGCGCGGAACACGATATCGTAGGCATTCCACTTCCCGATGCCCTTGTACATATGGTACGGAGCGGGCGTTTCGTTGATAACAGCGCCGAGGCCATGGGATGTCCGATCTCCATCACAGATTTGGATTTCATAGCGGTTCTGCAGATAGACGCCGCTGTTACCGCCCGGGCCGCCAATCCAGAACTCGATGTGCAGGCGGAAATCTTGATAAACGGCTTTGGTGACGATGTCCGCTGCGCCGAAGAGGCCACCCGCTGCTGCTGGGTCATCCGTTTTAATGCAGGTTCCGCCATCCACTGGATCCGCAACTACCGGCCACTTAATCGGCATGCTTGAGCGGAAGCGCGGGCCTTGCCAGTACGTCCATTTCTCATCCAGCATTTGACGGCTGCCATCGATGATAACTTCCGCGCCAGCGATCGGCTTGGCCCCGACACCGATGTCACGTCGTTTAGTCGATTGTGCGGGCACGGAGCGACCAGCGATTCTAATGGCATCCAACCGAGCTTTCATCGCACGGGCACGGCCTTGCTCTTTTGCATAGAGATTCGTCTGCTCCCGCGGGTCTTTCGCAAGATTGAACAGCTCTGCCGGCTGGCCATGGTCAGGGGTACGCAGCGCCGGTGGCTCTCCATTTGCCCCATTGTTTTGCCCGGTTGGGTTGTCGATGTAGACCCAGTTGGCATCCCGGATGGCGAGCTTGCCATCCCCACTTTGGTGGATGGTCGGGATGCGCCGGCGTCCCCCGGCACGTCCACGCAGCGCTGGAAGCATATCGATGCTGTCTTCGGCGGCATTTTCATTGACAGGGCTTCCAAGGATTCCTGCGATGGTAGCGAAGATATCGGTGTGGCAAAGGGTCTCGGATGTCGTGGTGCCAGAGGGAAGCTTTGAAGGCCAGCTGGCGATGAACGGGACGCGGTGGCCACCTTCCCAGGTGTCGCGTTTTACGCCGCGGAGGCCGCCACGTGAGTCGTGATTTGAGAGACCGATGCGCTCATAGACACCGGGTTTGACTTCGCCAGCGACTTCAGGGCCATTATCGGATGTGAAAATCACGAGGGTGTTCTGCTCAACACCGGCGGCTTTGATGGCACTGAGGATGTCGCCAACGACGGCATCCGTTTGGGCGACAAAGTCACCATACGCGCCAGCATCGGATTTACCCTGCCACTCCTTGGATGGCACGATTGGGTAGTGTGGGCTTGGGAGGGGAATGTAAGCAAAGAAAGGCTTTTTGGCTTTTGCTTGCTTTGTTATCCAAGCGGCTGCGCGATTGCCGACATCCGGGAGGATACGGTCGAGCTTCCAGTCTGGGAGGCTTGGGCCTGGCCGGTTGAGCTGGAAGGCTTTTTCAACGTGGATGTTTGGGATGCCCACGGTTTTGTTGTCTTCGATATAGCAGTAAGGCGGGAAGTTCGGTGCATCCACGCCAAACCAGGTGTCAAACCCGCGGTCCATTGGGCCATCTAGGATGGGCTTGGTGAAATCGACATTGGATTTACCTTTGCCTACGGGTGTGGGTGGATTGCCATCTTTTGTTTGCCAAGTGAGGCCGAGGTGCCATTTGCCAAAGCATCCGGTCGCATACCCGTAGCCTCGGACGAGGAGGGCGAGGTTGAGGCGATCGCGTTCCAGAATGGATGTCCCCCACGGGGCGACGACGCCTTGTTTCATGATGCCGCGCCAAGCGTAGCGTCCGGTGAGGAGGCCATAGCGCGTTGGGGAGCAGACAGCTGCGGGTGAGTGTGCATCGGTTGCACGGACACCCATTGCCGCCAGCCGGTCAAGGTTTGGCGTCGGGATTTTGGAGTCCGGGTTGTAGCAGGTGATGTCGCCGTAGCCAAGGTCATCCGCGAGGATCACAACGATGTTAGGGGTGTTCGCAGCCATGTATCAGGGGTTCACCGGATGGAGGGTGGATTCCTGTTTACGGGGGGTGTGGATGTACAGAAGGGGTACATGGAGACGATTGAGATGGCTATTGCCTTTGTCCACGCACATACCAAGTCGCGCGTGCTTTTCCATGTCGGGTCAACAGCCCCAATTCACAGAGTTCATTCAAGCGGTTACGAACGGTTCCCGGCTTGTGTCCAGTTGCATTCAGGACATCGGTGCTTGTGATGCGTCCCATTTGATTGATTCCTTGATGAATACATAATCGATTTTGATGGATTTTGATCGATTTCCATACTGGGACATCAGGTGTAAAGAAGTGAGTGGTGGCATGTAACAAAAAGCCCCCCAGTTTCCGGGGGGCTTCTCTGTTATTGATTAGCTATCGGAGTCCGGCGAGGTTTACCCAGCCTGACCGTAGCATTTCTTCTTTCTTATCTGGTCAATGTCAACACCGTGGATCGGCTTGACGCCACCCAACACCCACCTACCTCCCAGCCGGAAGCAGCGGAAGCACCGCTTTGTGAACCGCAGCAGCCAGCGCATCGTAGCCGGCGGGCGTGAAGTGGACATTTCGGGGTTGCTGCAGTCCGGAAGGCGCACTCGTGATCACGGCGTGGAGGTCGTTAACAGGCATACCAAGCTCTGTCATCACCTTACGGGCAACCGCGTTGTAAACCGTATCTGAACCCGCGACGCGACCGGTTGCACCCGCAGGCACAGGCGTTGTCATCCCCCAAACAATCTTTGCCTTGGTCGCTGTCAACCGCTGGATCAACAGCCGCAGATTGGCCTCGTACACAGCAGGGTCCGCAATGAGAGTCCCTTTGTCGGGCGATACAAGCTGGCCTTCCGCATTGAGATACTTCAAGTCATGCAGTCCAAAGTTGACATGAATCACATCCCACGGCTTTGCACCAAGCCAGCTGTCAAGCTCCTTCAAGCCAAATGCCGTGCTCGAACAGTTAACCGGCGGATGCACTACATTCGCCTTGCCATCCAACAACTTTCGAAGCGGCAATGTATAGCCCATCGAAATTGAATCGCCGATCACAAGCAGACGCGGCAAGCCAGGCGTCTCAAGAATTGGCAACAATGCAGGGTCCGTTTTACGCAACCAGCCGATGGACTCGATAAATGTCAACATCGCGGATGTCGTTAGCTGGCGATATGGCTCTCGGTTGTAAAACCCGTGCGCCTGCCCCTTATAAACCGTCAGCTCCGACCGAACACCGACAGCCTTTTGAGCATCCCGGAACTTCTCGGCAGTCGCTACGGAAATCAAAGCATCCTTCTCGCCAAGCATCACCAATGTCGGAGGACATCCAGCTCGGATATTGTCCGCTGGCGAAAATTCCTTGAAGCGAGCACCGATGCGGTCGGCTCCGTACTCGCCGGGACCATTCGCATAGACAGGATTGAACAAAATCAACGCATTCGGGATACACGAAACCTGCTTGTCATCCGCTGGGTCATTCAACGCATCCACCAAGCCACAGTGCGCTGCCAGATGCCCGCCTGCCGAACCTCCACCCGCCGCTATCCGAATCGGGTCAATGCCCAACACACCCGCATTTGCCCGCACGTACCGCATCGCCGACCGAGCATCCATCACCGCCTCTTCTGGAGCCATCCCCGGCTTTGCCAGGCGATACTGGACGCTGATACCCACCATCCCACGCGCAGCAGCAGCGGCAGCCTGTGTATAAAGCGTCCCTGGATTTCCACCTGTCCAACCGCCGCCATGAAAGAGAACAATTGCGGGACGCTTATCGGATGCTTTCCAGCCCTTAGGGAAGAAAAAATGCGCCTTCAGATCGTTCTTATAAACCCGCGACTCGGACGGCTGCGGAATGCTGGTCCGTGTCTGCTGATTCGTCACCAGCACAGTTGGAGCAAAAAGAGTCACGAAAACGGGCAAAAGCGGTGTCAAGATCATCCGGCAGCCTCCTCAACGAATGGTTGTTCTGGGCGCTTTCGGTTACCCGATACCCATATTACGCACGACAGTAAAAATACACTGTCGACTATAAAAATCCACGCACTTACCGTGCGACCAGTCGGCGCAAGCCACGGCCACGGAAAGTCAAAAAACGCAAAGTTCAGACCGAAGTAGACCAGCGTTGCCACCAATAGACCCGTTGCCAGCAATGGCTGTGACAGCTTTTGTCGCGTAGATATCGCCCCGGTGAGCATCACAATCGGGAGGATGACCAGCCAGGCAAAACCGGATGTTTTGGGAACACGATTGCTCTCGATACAAAGCTCCACAAATGTCTTCGCCGCAATCGGAACCGCGGTCAGAGGCAGTGCGACAATTGCTGCGCCACGGACCCCACCGGTCACAATGAGCAGCAGCGGCAAGACTGTCATCGGGATGCCGAGGTCAGCAACCGCGTCAAACCACGGGAAGCTGCAAAAGGTCCACACATACAGAAGACAACAATGAACCGCAGTCAGGGCATACACCGCGGCCGGGGGCCAGTCACGCGGCAGAATCGCCGGTCCGTCCCGTAGCTCTTCCTTATAGCGATGCACCATTCCCGCAAGGCACCCACCCCAAATGCTGCCAAAGGTGATCTCCATGATGTTCCACCAGTTGATCAGCGCATCCCACGGTCCGAACACCTGCTTATAGGTCTCAGGGAACCATGCGTGCCCAGCCTGCCAAAGCTGGCCTCCCGCGAAGCCGATGCCACCGGCGAGGAAGCAAACCATACCAAAGCGGAGCGCCAGCTGGTCCCGCTGAATGATTCCGCGGTAACTGATAAGTCCCAGCCACGCGAATAATAATCCGCCCCACCGCTCTGGACGGGGTTTCAGAACATCGAGTGTGGCATCCGGCGTCCACCGCCAATCCGCGGAAAAGTAAACGCCCGGAAGCCGATGCCCCGCTGGATCAAATGGCGCATTGAGAAGGAGCTGTCCGATGAGAAAGGTTGCCATCATTATGCCTAGCACACTGATGATTTCCTTGATGGTCCAGCCACGGCCACTTAGCGCGCTGCCAAAGAATGTTGTTCCTATCGCTATCCAGCAGCCACCTTTAATGAAGAGACCGAGCTCACCCCATGCAAACGCTGCGACATTTCCAAGGACATCCTTGTTTTGCGTGAGGCCAATGGTTTGCCCGTAGGTTTCAAGGCCACCGATCCCGATGCCAACGGTTAGCATCGCCACTGCTGTGATCGCCGTCCGGGGATGCAATCGCGCCCCGAACAACAGCATTAATGTAAGTCCCACCAATGCACCAGCGAGCATCGCGCCGGTTTCATGACCGTATTGCCCGCGGATGCCCCAGCCCATCCCGCCTGCTGCTGCGCCGGCGAGCAGCGCGAGCCAGAGAGGAGGCTGAAAGGACACACGATGTGGAGAAGGATTTGACACCATTCATAAGTATTACATTTCCAGCGAATGTAGCGATGCTGGTGAATTGACTGCATTACGATAGCATCACCGGACATGACGATTTTTGAAGATGTTCGCCGCGTCGCGCTTTCCTACCCGGGTGTTGTCGAAGGGGATGGCCCCCAGCGCGCATTTGGTGTCCCGGTGCGTGGACGTAGCAAAGGGATTTGCTGGGAATGGATGGAGCGTGTAGAGGCTAAAAAGCCAAAGCTCCCGAATCCGGATGTATGGGCATTCCGCGTCCCGGGGCTAGCTAAAAAGGATGCCCTGATCGCCACTGGTCCGCCCGAGCTCTACGTGGATGACCCTCATTACAATGGCTACCCGGCGGTCGTTATCCGGCTTAAACATTTGGATGAAACATTGCTCCGCGAGCTGATCGAGGATGCGTGGATTTGTACATCCAAGTGGTAACGAAACGTAAGTAGCTACCGCCAACCCTGTGTGATCAGAGCTGGCGGCAGCCGTGCTAGTGAAACCTATAGCAGGCGGTCATCTGACAGCGGGTCGACGGGTAATCCAAACCAGGTCCACCAGTTTGGCAATGTCTGACGGGTAGCATCGATGTTGCCCGTTGCACGTTTATGCTTCCAGGATGCGTGGCCATCTCCCCAAACCACCGTCGAGCCACCATTATGGCGGGCATGTCGGTCACTAAGTACTTCTCCCTGGCTAGTTGGGTAGTTGAACCAAGGCGAACCAGCGAAACCAGCCTGTGCAATACGGCGTGGATCGTTGAAGAGGAGATAGACGCAGTCTGCGACCAGTGGGACATCGGCGGAACGTGACAGGGATGCAATGGACACTGGGTTCAAAGCAGTTCCTGTATTGTGGGCTGTGAAGCCAACTCGGCCAACAATCCACTCATTCGCGCCGAGTGAGCGGTCAGGCAAGCGGAAAGTGCGCCCACCGGTCACGATGGTCGTTCGGCTGCTTGGAACACGCGATTCTGGACATTGATAAACATCCAGATTCTTCATGTATGGATCGAGGTGAATCATCCAAGAGGCAAGATACACCGCGGTTCCACGACCATACGAAAAGTTATTAACGGGATAAAGCTCATCGTAGTCCTGAACGTACTGCATCATCGCCATTCCAATCTGTTTACTGTTGGAAAGGCACTGTGTTTGGCGCGCTTTGGCTCTTGCCTGAGCAAACACAGGGAACAGGATGGCAGCAAGAATTGCGATGATTGCGATCACGACGAGAAGTTCAATCAGCGTGAAACCACGGCGGGTCTCACTACGATGGGTATGAGGCACTGGTGAAAACTCCTAGCTTCGCCAAGGCGTCATCGCCTTAGCGTACAACGTAAGTTTACTGAACACCGGACTCAAGCAGACTGATTTGTTCACTCGAAAATCTTGTCAAAACCGCTATAAAGTAGTAGATTCCCCGTCAATTTATTCACTTTTATTTATAAAACGATGCATTTTAGGAGAAAAGAGCGGTTTTAGTGCGCTGGCGGTGTGTACCCCAGGATGACATCAAAGCGGGCTCCCAGCTCCCCCGCGGCGCTCTCCTTAAGCGGCTCGAAAGCGACCATGACAGACTCACGCTGGCGCTTATCCTTAATACTTTTGATTACGCCATCGGTGTCATTTTGCGCATAGCCCTTGATGTAGCACTGCGTCACAAACTTCGGCTCACCCTTGCACTTGATCGCCATATGGATATGGGGAGCGCGCCCCGGGTACGGCACAGGCTTAATGGTTCGGAAGAGATATTCGCCTTTACTCCCTGTCAAGAAGCGACCAAAGCTCTGGAAATTGCTGTCAGGTGCATGACCGCCCTGCGGATTCGCACCGCGCGTATGGCGATAGTTGCCAAAGGCATCACACTGCCAAATCTCAACGAGCGCACCGCGAACCGGCTCGCCTCGCGCATCCAGGACACGCCCAGATAAATAGGTGACTTCGCCGACCGCCGATGTCAGAGCATCATTCAAAACAATCAAGTCATTGTCTGTGTCGAGTGGAAGCTTATCTGGATAGAACGGGCCTTCGGTTTGCGCCGGTGTAAGAACGGGAGGCTTTGCAAGATACTCAGCGAACGCACCACTGGTATGAAGTGCCGCAGAACCACCAAGCGCGAGCTGCATTAACTGCCGTCGAGAAAAACGGGGGATGAAGATTTCCATAGTGATGCTGAATTCCTGAGGATCGGATGGTCCAACTGTAACAGATGGCGAGGTGGTTTGGGTGCGATTTACCTAGTAGATGGGAGTACGCATACGCCACACTTATGAAGATTCTAACTTCGTACTTGGATATTCATACAAAATCACGCCAATCCCAGCGCCCGTCCCGGCCCCGAACAGCGCCCCCCAAACTAACATCCCGGTTGGACCTCCGAACCTCGCATTCAAATAACCACCCGCGAAATATCCAATCAGGTTGCAAATCGCCAACACCGCCCCGGCAAGCGGTAGCGATTTACCGACATACCCGCGCCAAACAAGCACCGCCACAAGCGCGAGTGACCCGGTAATACAGCCAATCACCTCACCAACCGTGTTTGGCGACAAAAACCACCCCGCGCACCAAAGCACACAGTAAGCGAAAAAGGCCACGTTGAACCAAAGTGGAAACATACGCCGCTTTGCAGCATCACCCACCATTGACATAAATGAAGCTGGAGCCACGATGAGATAAAGCACCGTCCAGACGACATACGCTCCCGGGA
>JAURHZ010000098.1 GCA_030833025.1 Armatimonadota bacterium | reverse complement strand
GGGCGCTTGTAAACGAAGCCCGTGCACTCGCAAAAGATGGCAAGCTACAGGAGGCATTGACCAAGCTCGATGCCGCAGTCAAGGCTCGTCCAGATTACACAACCGCCTACTCTGAGCGTGCTGGCATGCTATTCCAGCTCAAGCAGTTTGACAAAGCGGTTGCTGATTACGCAACGGTAATCAAAATGCGCCCAGCGGCACCGGCAGGTTACTTTAACCGCGGTCTGGCATTGATTTCGCTTCCCAAACCCGATGCGAAAGCAGCTATCGCAGACTTCACCAAAGTCATCGAGCTAAATCCTAAAGCAACACCGACACAAGACCTTGTGCTTGAGAGCTTTGACAAGCGTGCGTACTGCAACATCCTCCTCGCTCAGTGGCCAGCCGCAGTGGCTGACTGCTCAGAAGTCCTCAAGCGTTCTGCCAATCGTACAGATAGTCTTATTAACCGCGCCTTCGCTTACGAATCACTGACACCTCCAGACACCGATAAGGCCATCGCCGACTACACCACTGCACTGCCATTGGTCACCGATGCAGCAGCAAAGCTCGATATCCACCTCAATCGCGCAAGCCTCTATCTTTCGCAGAAGAAGTACGAGCCCGCTATCGCAGACCTCTCGGAAGGGATAAAAGCCAACCCTAAGAACGCGGATGCCCTCCAAGCACGTGCAGCGGCTCTCTTCCAAACCGACAAGTTTGATCTCTCGGTTGCAGACTACAAGACTCTGGTTACGCTCAAACCAACCGATGTCAACATCATCAAGGACCTCGGAGCCGTTCAGCTGCAAGTCAAGGACTACGCTGGCGCAATCGGAACGTACACCAGCTATCTTTCGAAAGCGGGAGCAACGGCTGGTAAGGATGTCTATAAGTTCCGCGCAGTTGCATACATGAAAGCAACACCGGCAAACCCGACCGCCGCTATCGCCGATTATCAAGCCTATCTCGCAGCCAATCCAAACGATGCCGTGATGTGGCATGACTTGGCTGCTGCAGCGTTCTCGCTTGCCGATGACAAACCGGGTGCCAACTTGGATCTCGCGCTAAGTGCTGCCGACAAGTCGCTGGCAATCAATGCAGGACAAGCGGATATGCTCCTGGTTCGTGCGGATGGCCTGTCACTACAAGGAAAGTTTGAAGCAGCAATCGCTGCCTACACCGGTCTCCTCGCGGCGAAAACTGGTGACATTAATGCGCTGGAAGGTCGCGGACGGGCACGCTTTAACGCAAAGCAGTTCACGGAAGCCATTGCAGACTTTGATGCGTTCCTCGCAGCTGCTCCTGCTGCTAACACCAATAAGCCTGAAATTGAGCGCCTCCGAGTCCTCGCACTGGAGAGCACCGGCGGTACCAAAAATGCCGACATGCTGATCGGGCAGTACACAAAACTCATCGATGCAGCTCCGGATGCCAAAGACTCAGCCATCCTCTACACAAACCGCGGTGTCCAGTTCTTTAACAAGGGAGACTTCACGGCTGCAGGTAAGGACTTTGCCAAAGCATCACAGCTCGATGGCGGACAGCTTGCTGGTCTGAAAAATATCCTTTCGGCTGCATACAAGCAGTACGAAAAGTCGAAGCTCAAAGCAGATGCTGATGCTGTTCTCGCAGCAGCTGACAAGGTCTTGGCAAAGGATCCTAAAGACGCAGATGGCACGGCAACGCGTGCAGATGTTCTCTTAGCAACTAAGGACTTTGCAAAGGCGATCGCGGAATACAGCCGGATTCTCGCCGCCAATCCAAACAGCAAGGAATCGGTCGCCGTCCAAATGAACCGTGCAGCTGCATATCTCCAGCTGACCCCTCCGGACTACAAGGCTGCGATTCTTGACTTGAACGCTGTGATCACCAAGACCCCGATGGACATCGATGCAATCCGTGTACGTCTCCAAGTCAATCAGGCGCTCAAGGACTCCCCTGCAGTGATTGCGGATGCCACCAAGATTCTGATGCTCGCGGGCAAGCCGGATATCGATGCGCTCACGGCAAGGGCTGGAGCAAATATCGTTGTCGGTACATCCAAGGCTGCAACGCCGACCAAGGGCGCTGCTGAGTTCGATGCGGCTATCGCCGATTACAACACAGTGATAATGGCGAACCCGATGGATGCGACATCGCTGTACAACCGAGGCATCGCGTATATGCGAAAATCTGGTCGTAAGTCGGTTCCTGAGCTACAGAAGGCGATTGCTGACTTTGAAGGCGCGACCAAGCTGAAGGCTGACATGGCTGAGGCATGGGATCGTCTGG
This sequence comes from Armatimonadota bacterium, assembly GCA_030833025.1. GTDB lineage: Bacteria > Armatimonadota > Armatimonadia > Armatimonadales > Armatimonadaceae > CAIRTT01. The sequence goes on along the minus strand of JAURHZ010000098.1, from coordinate 5,876 downwards.
CGCGTGCCTACGATGACTTTGGTCTCAGCAGCGAGCCAGACCAAGAGATGGCTTGGACAAAGGCCATTGAGGCGTATACAAAATACGCGGCTCTGCCAGGTGTGGCCCCAGCGGATGCAGAAACGGCCAAAAAGCGTGCCGCCGCACTCAAGGAAGCGCTGAACGGTTAGTCATTAAACGTTGCAGCTACAGAGAAGCCCTCCGGCAATCCGGAGGGCTTTATTCTTTGAAGAAGACGAACTGTAAGCCAAGCTTGGACTGACACAAACTGCCAAGATGCATTCAAAAGGCGTCTGTATGTTGATAATGAGCGGTGAAAATCGGCCCATTAAACATCAAAGCCCCCCCGATAAATCGGAGGGGCACTTGGTAGCGGCGACGGGACTCGAACCCATGACCTAGGGGTTATGAATCCCTCGCTCTAACCAGCTGAGCTACACCGCCAAGGCACTGAGCATAATACCGCCCATCACGAAATCGCGGCAATGCAAAACTTGGAATTTCACATCAATTTTCTGGCGTATCGAGGTTTCGGTCATCCAGAGAAGCCGTCACAAACCACCAATCGGATACGATATAGCACTGTGAGTTCAGCAGAAGACCAGCAAATGTTGCATGACATACGGATCGCAGATGCAATCCACGCAGCCCTCCGGGAAGACATCGGCGTAGGTGACATTACATCCCTTTCGTGTATCCCAGATTCCGTGACCGCGACCGCCAGGTTTATTGCTAAGTCCTCTGGGATTGTCTCTGGCATCGGCATCGCGGCACAGGTCTTGACAGCCGTGGACCCAGCTATCAAAACGGACATCCTTATAAACGATGGTGCTCCCGTAGCGAAAGGCGACATCATCGCCGTAACCCACGGACCAGCACGCTCAATGCTAACCGCTGAGCGCACCGCACTGAACTTCCTTCAGCGGATGTCCGGGATCGCGACAACAACACACACCTACGTTGCAGCCACGCTTGGCACAAAGGCCATCATCCTCGATACCCGTAAAACCGCACCTGGCCTACGGGCAACCGATAAGCTTGCCGTAACCCATGGCGGTGGCAGTAATCATCGCTTTGGGCTCTGCGACATGGCGATGCTAAAGAACAACCACATCACTGCCTGTGGGAGCATCACAGCCGCAGTGGCAGCGCTCCGTGCAACTACAAATGTCCCCATCGAAGTCGAAGTACGAACCTGTGAAGAGCTAAACGAAGCGCTATCACTCAATGTTGAGCGGATTATGCTCGACCACTTCTCCATCGATGACATGCGCCGCGCTGTTGAAATCGCAGCTGGCCGCACTCCGCTTGAAGCAAGCGGGAATATGACGCTTGAGCGCATCCCCAGTGTTGCAGCGACTGGGGTTGACTACATCTCCGTGGGTGCCCTCACCCACAGCGTCACCGCGCTCGATATCAGCTTTACTTTTGACCTAACGCACTGAAACTAACGGAACGGAAACCAAATGCCAAACGACCTGCTTACTGCCGATGCCATTTATGCAAAGCTCCATGCCAATCTCGCTGAGATCGTCCCGGATGTGATGCTACGCCGCAAGGCCGAAGCCGCCGCACAGATTGAAGTGCTCAAGCGGGAGCGCAACGCCATCGTGCTGGGTCACAACTACATGGAGCCATCGCTCTTCCACTCCATCCCCGACTACCGTGGAGACTCCCTCGAACTCAGTCGCGTGGCCGCCACCACTGATGCCGACATCATCGTCTTCTGTGGCGTCCGCTTTATGGCCGAAACCGCCAAGATCCTGAATCCAGGAAAGACGGTTCTGATTCCAAGCAGCAAGGCTGGATGCTCTCTCGCTGAGAGTATCACTGCACAAGATGTCCGTGATCTGAGGGCGATGTATCCCGGGGTGCCTGTTGTTACGTACATCAACACCTATGCCGATGTAAAAGCGGAGTGCGATATCTGCTGTACCAGCGGGAATGCTGTTGCCGTCGTTGAGTCGCTTGGAAGTGAGCAGGTTATCTTCCTCCCGGATGAGTTCCTCGCGCGAAATGTTGCCCGCGAAACTGGCAAGCACATCATCTTCCCAGTAAAGGCCGGCGGTCACGGCCCCGATGCCGGCGACACAACCCTCGATGTAAAGATGATTGGCTGGAGAGGACGCTGCGAAGTCCATGAGCAGTTCAACGTCAGGGACATCAAGCAAGTGCGCTCACAGGTCCCGGATGTTCTCGTCCTCAGCCACCCTGAATGTCCACCAGATGTCGTGGAAGCAAGCGATTACTCCGGCTCTACGACCGCGATGATTCGCTACGTGGAAAAGAATAAGGGCCGAAAATTCCTCATCCTGACCGAGTGCTCGATGGCAGACAACATCCTAGCAAGCGCTCCAGAAGCCGAGATGCTACGGATGTGTTCTGTTCGCTGTCCGCATATGGCCGAGATTACCGTCGAAGACACCCTCCTCGCACTGCTGAAGACCCAATTCGTCGTCGATGTCCCGGAAGACATCCGGGTCCGTGCATATAAGTCTGTTGAGCGGATGCTGCAAATCGGGCACACAGGCCCTAAGGACTAAGCTTTGGCAACGATAATCGCGGAAGTTCTGGTGATTGGATGCGGGATTGCCGGAGGCATCACTGCACTGCGACTCGCGGATGCGGGTATCCCAGTCGTACTAGCAACCCGCAGTCAGGATCCAGCCGAGAGCAATACGTTTTGGTCTCAAGGCGGCATCATCTTTGAGGGACAGGAAGACACCCCGGAGAGGCTCGCCAAAGACATCCTGACCGCAGGTGCGGGTCTCTCCAACCCGGATGCCGTAAAGGTCCTCGCTGAAAACGGTCCGCGCCTCCTCGAGGATGTCCTGATTAACCGCCTCGGTATTGAGTTTGATATCGAGGGTAGCACCCTCTCCCTCGCCCGCGAGGGTGGCCACTCGCTTGCACGTATCGTTCATGTAGCCGATGCCACAGGCAAAGCCATCGAAGTCAAGCTTATCCAAGCACTAAAGGATCACCCAAACGTCACGCTGCTTACCCAGCAAACGGGTATTGACCTCATCACGAGTAGTCACCACTCGGTAGACCGACTGCAAGTCTATGCGCCTTTGACCTGCGTCGGCGCATTCTTCCATGACCGTAAAACGCGCGAGGTCACAAAGGTGATGGCCCGGGCGACTGTACTTGCCACCGGTGGCTTTGGGCAGATTTATGCGCATAACACAAACCCGCTGGGAGCTCGCGGGGATGGCCAGGCGATGGCATACCGTGCCGGTGCCCGTGTCATCAACATGGAGTTTGTCCAATTCCATCCGACGACCTTTGTGGGAGCAAATGGCGCACGTTTCCTGATCACAGAGGCTGTCCGTGGGGATGGTGGCCGCCTCGTACATGCGGACAACACGCCGTTTATGGACAAGTACGATGCTGAGTGGAAGGACCTTGCCCCACGTGATGTAGTTGCCCGTGCGATCTATCAGGAAATGCTTGAGCGAGATGTCCCCTATGTCTATCTAAACCTCAGGGATTACATCAGTGAGGAACGTATCCGGCATCATTTCCCAACCATCCTCCAGCGCTGCGCGGATGCCGGCGTCGACATAACGAAAGATCTGGTCCCAGTGGTTCCAGGCGCGCATTACGCTTGTGGCGGCATTTGGGTGGATGAATGGGGCCGCTCCACGCTTGCTGGGCTCTACGCAGTTGGTGAGGTGGCCTGTACCGGTCTCCACGGGGCAAACCGCTTGGCATCCACAAGTCTGCTCGAAGGCTTAGTTTGGGGCGACCGGGCTGCGCAGCATCTGAAAGAAAATCTGCACTTACTGCAAAAACCGGATGCTAACAACTACCCGGATTGGGAGTACGCGGATGGCGGAGCTCCTGACCCAGCATTGATCGGACAGGACTACGGACAGATCAAAGCCCTGATGTGGAACTACGTCGGGCTGGTGCGCACCACGCAACGCCTAGAGCGAGCGCTACGTGAGCTGCGACGCTTTGAGCAAGAGATTGAGTTCTTCTACCGGGCCACACAGCTGACCGATGGTCTTATCGGGCTCCGAAATGCTGCGCGTACCGCAACACTCGTTGCTCAGGCAGCATGGACAAACCGAACATCGGTGGGATGCCACTTCCGCGAGTAAGCGGCATCACCGACCGGCGAAATACTGTTCTACCAAATCCGCTGCCATCTGGCCGGAGAGCAAGCTTGGCGGAACACCCGGGCCCGGGACGGTCATTTGCCCTGCGAACACAAGGTTTGGAACCTTTTTCGCTACCATCCTAGGTTTGAAAATGGCGGTTTGCTTCAGCACATTCGCAAGTCCGTAGGCATTGCCCTTAAACGAGTTATAGTCGTTGATGAAGTCTTTGTGCGCATACGTACGCTTTACGACAATACGGTCACGGATGCTCTCGCCCGTGCGTTGCTCAAGCCGGTCCATAATGATTTCAAAGATGCGCTCACGTTGCTCATCGGTGTCTTCCATCCCCGGTGCCAGCGGAACCAACAGGAAGATGTTTTCATCCCCTTCTGGAGCAACACTGTCATCTGATTTGCTCGGGACACAGGCATAGAATAACGGCTTATCGGGCCACTGCGGCGTGACATAAATCTGGTCCGCGTGCTGATCGAGGCCTTCATCGAAGAAGAGATTGTGATGTTCAAGCCCGCCCACTTTGCCTCTAACGCCAAGATATACTAGGAGACTTGATGGACTGAGGACCTGCTTATCCCACCACTCACGGTGGTACGTGCGCCATTTTGCATCCACAAGGTACTGCTCAACGTGGCGATAATCCGCAGCAGCGACAACGGCATCTGCTGCATCAAAGCCAGCTTCGGTCAGAACGCCATTTGCGCGTGCCTTATCGATACGAATCTCATGGATAGCTGCCTTCGTCTTGAACTTCACCCCTTGCGTCTCGGCCACGCGCAGCATTCCATCCACAACGGTACGCATCCCACCCTGCGGATACCAGGTCCCCAGAACAAGATCAGCATGGTTCATGAGTGAATACATTGCTGGAATCTCACGCGCCGTCCCTCCTAGGAAGAGAACGGGAAACTCGAGGATTTGGCGCAGGGCGTCATCTTTAACGACTTTGGCGACGCGACTGCGCATGGAAGAAAACATCCGAAGGCGAAGGCCATCGATGGCAAGCTTTGGGTCCGCATATTCTGCCAGTGAGACACTTGGCTTGCGGACGTACTCTCCCATCCCAACCTTGTAGGTGTAAGCGGCTTCCTTCAGAAATGCCTGAAGTCTCTTACCGCTTCCTGGTTCGCGCGCTTCGAAGATCTTCACAAGTTCTGAAAGGCGTGCTGGGACATCGATGGAATCTGTCCCAGGAAGAAAAACGCGGTACGACGGGTCGAGGCGCTTGAGCGTGTACTGATGGCTCGGCGTCGTCCCAAAGCGTGCAAAGTACTCTTCGAAGACATCGGGCATCCAGTACCAGCTCGGGCCCAGGTCGAAGCGAAAGCCATCCTTTTCCCAAAGCTGTGCACGCCCACCAAGCGTCGCATTCTTTTCATAGACGGTGACATCATAGCCACGTCTTGCAAGGCAGGATGCGGCAGCGATCCCAGCAAATCCGCTCCCAATTACAGCAACACGCTTCATATGTGCAACAACCTCATGAACCGATTATCGGTTCCCAGTGGATTCCAACACCCCGGCAGAGCGAATCGGACCAGGGATTTCATCCATCACGTAGCTCAGAACCAAAACTTTACGCTTCCCACACAAAAGGGATACGTGGCTTTAGCTTGAGCTTGATGACATCCGGGCTACCAAGTAAACGCAGCGGGAACACTCCACCGCGCTCGGCGGTAACGCGCACCGATGAGACCACATGGCGATCCCATTCGACATCGATGGTCACGCCCCCACGTGCACGCAAGCCAG
>JAURHZ010000097.1 GCA_030833025.1 Armatimonadota bacterium | reverse complement strand
AAGCAGTGGTTTGCCACATCCGGGGTGATACGTGGGCGCTTCATGGAGAACTTGCTGACGGGCTCCATCCAGACGGTTTGCCAGATTCCAGTGGTTCGGGTGTAAAAACATCCATATGAACCATAGCGTGTGCTCTGTTTGCCACGCGCTTGTGGACCGCTCTTTGGGTCACGTGCGCGTACTACGATGGTCGCGGTATCACCGGGACCAGCAACGCCGCGGAGCTCAGCAGTGAACGGCGTGAACCCTCCCCTGTGGCGGACGACTTCGGTTCCATTCACCCAAACGGTTGTGTCGTAATCGGATGCCTGAAAATGCAGGAGGACATCTCGCCCTGACCACTCCGATGGAATCTCAACCTCTTTTCGATACCAGACGGCATCCATAAAGTCGGTGTGCGCTACTCCCGACAGCTTGCTCTCGGGGCAAAAAGGTACGGTGATTTCCCCCGTGAGGTCACGGTCTTTGAGCCCGCGTTCGAGACCAGAGTCCCCGGCATCGATTTCAAACTGCCACTGGCCATTAAGGTTTATCCAGTCGGTGCGGACGAATTGTGGACGTGGATATTCAGGGCGTGGGCACTGTGCCATGGGTTACTACTTTCTTAGTTGCTCTAGGTGATGTTGATGATTCGAACTTGGTTAGCTTGCGGGAACTTCGATGGGAGTTCCGGGCGCCAATGGCGCGCCGAAGACGGGCGTGTTCCCGTTCCAGGTGACGGGTTGCATTGAGACTTGACGGTCCCACCCTGAGCCCTTCGAACGGGCGCTGTGATAGACAATCCAGGTCTGGCCTTTGGCATCATCCACGAATGAGCAGTGCCCTGGGCCAAACACTTTATCGGTCTTGTGGAAAACGGGTTCTGAATATTTTGCCCAGCTTGCCAGTTTCATTGGATCTGCCCCCTTTGATAGGGTTAGCCTGCCGAGGCAATATTCATCGCACCAGGAGCCCGCAGCACTATAAATAATGTGCACTTGTCCGTTTCTTGTCAGGACCTGTGGACCTTCATTTATGGTTGGGAGCTTGTCCTTGCCACCGCTGCCTGCGGTTTCCCACGGGAATTCAGGGGATGAGAGTTTAACCCGCGTGCCTGCGCACGTCATGAGACCGGACATTTTCGCAATAAAGATGTGCTGGGCGACATTTTGTCGACCTTCCCAGCCTGACCAGAGCGCGAACCGACCTTGTGGTCCAAGATCGAGAATGGTCATATCAATGGCCCATGCATCTGCAGGGAGCTCGACTTTGCCGGCAAAGCGGAATGTCCCCGTTGGAAGCTCATCGTCAGAGACCAGAGCAATCATCCGGTGGTTGAAGTTATCGCCATCATCCGCAGCGACGTAAATAACCCACTGATTCCCAATGCGATGAAGCTCAGGGGCCCAGAGTTCCTTCGAAAATGGTCCCGTCTCTGGTGCTGTATAGACTTTGTGGGCCTTCGCCGTGCCCAAATTATGAAGATGCTTTGAGCGGTCGACCCAGATTGTGTTTCCACGTCCAGCGTGGCAGTACCAATATTCATCCCGGTATCGGATGACCCAAGGATCCGCCCCGAAGGCGACAACCGGATTGGTAAACGTTTCTTTCATTTCTGTGGTCCTACGGTACCCGTTACGGCAGTAAAGCGATCGATGGCATGGTCAAGGCTTAGGCAAATCAGCTTGCCAGGACGGACTTCGAGGAGCTGTGGCATGTAGTTACGATTTCCACCGGCATAGACCACTTCGGCCTTGGACCACGTTTTACCTTGGTCTTGGCTGGTGCTCAGCATGACATCGCCGTGAAGCTTGCCGGCTGGCGTGCCGGGAAAATCAAAGGTGTCGGCTCGGTCGTTGGATGTAAAGACACATGCAAGCACGCCATTTGAAAGTTGTGTCAGCCATGGGCAGTATGCAGAGTAGCGATCAAACTTCGACCGAAAGATTACGGACCGCTCATTTGTTTCCCAAGACCAAGTTGCACCATTGTCATCAGACGTGACAAACATAATCTGGGATGCATGTTCGGGCGTAGTTGTCACTGTTTCGAGAGAACAGCCAAGTTTAGTCTTGCCCAGCCTTACGACACTCGGCATGCCATCACGTGACAGATGCGCCGGATTATGCGCTCGGCTCACCGTCCGCGGCGTATCCCAGGCACGTGCCTTAGCATTCCAAACGACGCCCGTCAACCACTGGTGACCCGGATGTGTCTTCCAGGGAGCAGCTTCATCATCAAAGGTGCAGAAAACGGTTCCGCCACCAAGATCAAAAAGATGGCTTGCCCAGAGGCCCTGCCGTGCGCCCGCTGATGTCGCTACGGTCGAGTGAGGGCTCCAGGACTTACCACCATCTACAGAATGTGCGACCTTGATTGAGAACGTGTTCGCCCGTAGCTGGTTGTCGCGATAGGAAAACCAAATCTCATTGCCAACGATACAGAGGCAGCCATCCCCAATGTCCGTACCTGGAGAATCCGGCTGGGATGCGATGACTGCGGCATCTGTCCAAGTCTTGCCATCGGGAGTGCCTTTGACAAGAATGACAGATGCCTTACCGCCTTGACGAACGGTTCGAGAGGTCAGGATGCCTCCCTTGTAAACAATGGCCCCCTTCGCACCACCGGCAGGCAGTGCGATTTTGGAAAACGAGAGCTTCACCGCTATTCCTTCATCCCGGATGCTGCCATACCACTGATGATTTGTCGCTGGAAGATCATAAAGGCGATGAAAGTAGGCAGGGTGCAGAGGAGACTAGCGGCTAGTGTGAGGCCGTATTCCGTAAAGTAGCTGGTCTGAAACAATGCGATTCCAACCGGGAGTGTGTAGCGCTCAAGGCTATCGAGGAATACCAGCGGTCCGAGAAAGTCATTCCACGAGCCGACGAAGGTAAAAATGAACAACGTGGCCATTGGGGCCCGGCTGAGTGGCACGATGACATTGATAAATGTCGACATCCGGCTACAGCCATCGAGTGCCGCAGCCTCCTCCAAATCCTTCGGGATTCCAAGGAAGAACTGGTGCAGCATGAAGACACCAAATGCGCCTCCGGCAGCCGGGACGATGAGAGCCAGCGGGGTGTCCAGCCAGCCAAGCGTGTTCAGCAGAAGGTAAATCGGCACTAAGAGGATTTGCCCGGGGACCATTAATGTCGCGAGGATGGTTCCGTAAACAAGTGGCTTTCCGGGAAGACGGAGGCGCGCCATGCTCCATGCGGCAAGCGATGAAACCGTCAGTACCAGCGTTGCGGTTGATATCGAAATGATGACAGAGTTAAGCAACCAGCGTAGAAGTGGAATTTCTTCAGGATTCCCGAGGACCTCTTGGAAGTTTGCGAGCGTCCACTGCTTTGGCAGGATGCCCTGAAACTTTACGATTTCACTGTCTGGCTTGAACGCGGCAAGAACAAGGAGGATGCACGGAATAACGAAGAAGAGAGACCCAACTCCCATCGCGACTTCTGCCGAGAACAACCGTAAGGACTTTTTGTTCATCAGGATCGCTCCTCCCGCATCAGGCGGAACTGCACAAGAGTGAAGATGGCGATGACAGCAAACAGAATCCATGACAGTGCCGCTGCATAGCCCATACGGTAGTTGTTGAATGCCGTTTCGTAAATGTACTGAACCAGTGATCGGGTTGAGAGCTCCGGTCCGCCACGCGTAATCATGTAGACTTGCCCGAACACTTGAAATCCACCAATCACGTGCATCACGGTTACGAAAAGCAACACTGGCCGAAGCAGCGGAAGAATGATTCTGAAATAGCGCTGTACCGGCGTTGCGCCATCAAGGCTTGCGGCTTCGAGGTAGCTAACCGGGATGTTTTGTAGGCCCGATAGCAGGACCACCGATGGCCCTCCAAGCGTCCACCAGAGGGTCATTAGAACGATGGCTGGCATCGCCCATGCGGGGTCGGACAGCCAGGGAACTTCAATTCCAATCGGCCTAAGCAGCGCGTTCAGGATGCCAAATTCTTTGTTGTAAAACCATCTCCAAAGGATACCTGCGACGCTAACGGTCAGTAGGTGAGGGACATAAATGGCTGCCCTCCAAAATCCTTGTCGCTTTCCAGCTACGGCGTTAAGCCCCGTCGCAATGACAAGTGCAAGCAAAATGGTTGCAGGCACCGCCATCCAGACAAAGCGGAGTGTTGCTCCTAGTGCCTGATGTACATAGGGATCGCGGAATGCTTCTGCATAGTTTTCAAAGCCGACAAAGGTTGGCTTGACATTGGACAACAATTCCCAGCGAAACAGGCTAAGAGCAAAACCAAATACCAATGGCCCCACTACGAAAGCTGTGAAAAGTGTTAGATAAGGTGCTGCGAATATCCAGCCACTTGCACGTGGTTTCATGCCTGGTCACCTCCTGAAACGCCTTGCTTTCGCTGCCGATCAATAATGCGGTTGATGTTATCCTCGGCGGTCTTCAGCGCTACTGGCGCCTTTTCGCGACCTCGAAGGATCTTCTCCACAGCAAGCGTGAACTCCGTCAGGTATTCAAAGATGAACGGCACTTTCGGATGGTACTTCACGATTTTGACTTGCTTTGCAAATTGTGCCTGAACTTCCATTTTCGCAAATTCAGGGCTTTCAAGCTGACTGACACGGGTTGGGATTTGTCCCCCAAGAGCCCAATCCAAGCTGTTATTGGACAGAAACCGCATGAAGCGCCATGTTGCAGCCGCCGTTACAGAGTCGAGTCCGCGGCGCATACAGAGATTGTGAGAATCCGCCCAGACCGCTTTCGTTGTCCCAAATTGCGGAACCGGGGCGCCTCCATAGTCGAGGTCCTTTTGACGTTGAAGATCGGCAAGCATATAAATGCCTTCAAATGCCATCGCCACCCGGCCTTGCCGGAAACCAATCCATGCATCAAAGTTTTCGGGGCTTGGGACCAGGCCATCTTCGATGAGCGAACGTCCAAATGTCAAGCCATTTTGATTTTCAGGACTGTTGAGGATACATGTCTGCATGTCAGGAGTAAAGACATTGCCGCCAAACTGTCGAATCAGCGTATAGCCATTAGTTTCTAAGTTCGTGAAGACAAACCCGTAGCGCTCAGATTCTCCCTTTGGCAGCTTGCGGACACGCTTACAAACATCGATGAACTCATCAGCATTTACCGGAGGCGTATCTGGATTCCAACCAGCTTCTTTGAGCAGCGCGCGGTTGGTGTACATCCCCATCGCATGAACATCAAGCGGGATGCCGAAATGCTCTTTCCGATAGGTTGTCGCATCCCAAACACCCGGTTCAAAATCTTGTTCAGGTAAGCCGTTCTGACTTGCAACAAAGGTGTCAAGGGGAGTCGCAAAGCCAGCTAATGCGAAGCGCAACATCGCACGTGTGTGGAGGACAAAGCACTCAGGTGCCCGACCGCCAAGTCCGGCAACGAAGAGCTTGTTGTAAAACGTCCCCCAGTCCATGCGCTGCATGACGACATGAACATCAGGGTTTTCGGCATTAAACTTACGGACCAGCCCCAGCATTGTGCGACCATCAGGACCAGTAAAGCCATTCCAAAATCGAATTGTGGTTTGCTTTCGACCGCCGATGACACTCGATGAGCATCCAGACAGGATGCCAGGCGCGGCAAGGATGCCACCAAGTGCGGTTATAACTGCTCTACGCGGTGTCATCATTGTCCACCCTCCGTCTTTCAAGGCACCAATCGCCAGCCAGCTGACAAGTGCGTGCATCCATTGCACACTGCATTAACTGGCATTTCAGAGCAAAGTGCGAGTTACCCCCCGCTAAATTGCAGAATGATGCAATGTAGCGGTAAGCAGCATCCGAATGCAAGGGGAATCACTGGGAACCTTCGCATCCAGCCGTCTGAGTAAATGCGTGTGGACTTCTCCACACGGGGAACTAATCTCATCCAGTTTTACGTCACATCGATAGCAGTGACATTGATTCAGAACAAAGTCGTTCTGTCACCCACGGGGATCACAGCTGCTTTCGAATGCTTTTGGGGAGAGTTTCAATGATTCTATTCCGTCTCTATGATGTTGGCCGGACGTGGTTACTTCGCCTATGTTCTCCCTTAACGGGTGGACCAGACATCCTTGGAATACGTGCAGCAATGAAGCAGCGCGGTGCAAAGTCACTGGTTGTCGATACAACGGCAGCAGAATACGCGGATAGCAGCGGGCTGCGGTGGCTACTTGCCCTGCAACAGTCACTTGCAAGCCACGGGATTATGATCCGTGTACTCGCATCCCGTAATAGCAAAGTACTCCGAAACCTAGAGCTCCTTGGTGGAGCATTTGAAGTGACTACGGATGCGCGACGTGCTTGGTATCGCAAGGCATGGCGAAAAGTTCGCCCACACCGTCAAGGTATCCCGGCCTAGTTTTTTGCAGGCTGGTTAGCTGTCGGGTCTACGATGCGGCTGCGCTCACGCTGCAGCCGCTCCAACCGCTTTTGCTCGCGAATGACTTCACCTGCAGTGCGGACACGCGGCGGCGGTGGGTAAAGAATGTTCATATACCACCCCACGATTTGTGAACCGTAGAGCATTGTAATGATGGCACCTGCGGCCATAAACGGTACGAATGGCAAGCTCAACTTGAGTGTACGTCCGTGCTTTGCAGCCATCGAGATGCCGGTAACCGCACCAACAAATGTGGCAAAGCCGAGTGAAAGAAGCGCCAGACCCGGGCCCAATATCGCGCCTAGGCCAATTGCAAGCTTCACGTCCCCGAGGCCCATCCCTCCGTGTTGCCCTGTCTCAGCTTCCTTGGCAAATGCTGCCGCATCATCGTGGGCTGCTTGTGCGGTCTTATCGGTAGATGTCGGTGGACCAAGATCTGCTGAGCGGAAAAAACGGCCTGCGGCGGAAGCAAACGCTTCGCCGCGTTCCCGGGTGATGAAGATGAATAACAAGAGCGGGAGCACAAATGCCGCCACCGAGTACCACTGAACCAGTGGAAACAGCACAGCCGCCGAGATTGCACAGAGAAACGCGGGAGACATCGCAAGACGTGGAGGATCAGAGTCATCGGGTTCCGCATGGCTCGCTACTTCCACTGACTGAGCATCTGCTTGGGTATCGATGCTCGTGGCCGCAACACTTGGAACCACTTCTTCCTCTTCAAAGCGGAAGTAGCGGATGATACACGCGATGACCGACTCCGTCTCAAGGCGGGCATAGTACACGAAAGTCCCCACACTAAGTGCGAACAGAACCCCGGCGTAAGCAAGCGCTCCCATGATGGCTACAGGGAGCCACCCCATGTACGTATAGCGCGTGATGGCTTCCTTTAGGGCATCCCCGCCGATGAAATATGCCAACGCGACCGTAGCGATGTCACGCCCAAAGGCGAATACCCCGATGACAATATTAAGCTCATCAGGTGCGATGAAGTGATCCAAATCGATAAAGACTAAGGCGACCAGAACAGCGATGATCAAGGCCTGCAGGACAAAGTCAATCCAGGACAGTGGCGAGTTTGTGGCTACCTGATGGTAAAGCAGTGTCCAAAGACACGCAGTGACTAGCTCGACACAGAAGTACCGCCAGCTTATCGGGATGCGGCAGAGGCGACAGCGGCCCCGGAGCGACAAGAATGACAACAGCGGGATGTTGTCCCAGAACGTGAGTGCGTAGTTACAGTTAGGGCAAGTGGATGGTGGGTTGGAGAGGTGTTTCCCGAGTGGCAGACGATAAATGAGCACGTTGAGAAACGAGCCTACGATCGCGCCGTAGCCGAAGATAACGGGGTACCAAAACCACTCTGGAAGTGGCCACTCTCCAATACTCACGTGTGTATCGTACAATCTCCGGCCGATGCCGGCATATAAAAATGCCCGGGGCGGATGCCCCGGGCAGTGTGCTTTCGCCGAAACGCCAGTTTATTCTTCGTCGCCACCACCACCAGAGAGACCCTGGATGAGTCCGACGAGCGGAAGGAACATCGCGATAACGATGTATCCAACCGTTACACCGAGGAAGACGATGAGGAGAGGTTCGATTGCCGCGGTCAGCGATGCAATCGCGGCATCAACTTCACCATCGTAGAAGTCAGCAATCTTTGAAAGCATGGTGTCAAGCGAACCTGCTTCCTGCCCGATGGAGATCATCTGAATAACCATCGGAGGGAACATCTTCGACTTATACAACGGCTCAGAGATGGTGTCTCCTTCACGGACACGTGCACGAGCATCGAGGATGG
>JAURHZ010000096.1 GCA_030833025.1 Armatimonadota bacterium | reverse complement strand
GTTTAAGTTGCTGGAAAATAGGATTCAATGTGACTTCGTGCTACCATAGACACGATGTCAACTTCCTTTGAACAGGCGCTCAAAGAGCGTATCCTCGTAATTGATGGCTCTATGGGCGTACTATTGCAGTTAAAAGTACGCACTGAAGAGGCATATCGTGGAGATCGCTTTGCAAACCATCACAAAGATCTCCGAAATAACACGGAAGCGCTACTACTCCACTCCCCTGACTTCATTCAGGACGTTCACGAACAGTATCTAGCCGCTGGCGCGGATATTATTGAGACCTGTACATTCACGGCAAACTCAATCGCTCAGGAAGATTACGACCTCACGCAATATGTGAGGGAAATGAACCTGGAGGCTGCCCGCATTGCGCGCGATGCAGCAAACAAATTTGCTACGCCGGATCATCCCCGCTGGGTCGCAGGTGGCATCGGCCCCTGTAATCGAAGCGCAAGCGTAATCATCGATGCTAGTAGGCCAGAGGTACGTGGCGTCTCCTTCGATCAGCTTCGGGACTCATACCGTGAACAAGCGCTGGCATTGATTGATGGTGGCGTGGATTTGTTACTCATCGAAACAACGTTTGATACCCTCAATCTTAAGGCAGCGCTGTTTGCAATCGATGAACTCTTTGAAGAAGGCATCCGCAAAGTTCCGGTCATCGCAAGCCTGTTCATTGATCAGGCAGGAGGCAACTTATCTGGCCAGACTGTAGAAGCAGTATGGAACTCGATCAGGCACTTCCCTCTTACCGCAATCGGCGCGAACTGCTCGCTTGGACCTGATTTGCTCTCACCATTTATTGCTGAGTTGCATAGGATTGTTGATATCCCCATCATTGTCTATCCAAACGCTGGACTTCCGAATCCGCTTGCTCCGACTGGTTATGACATGGGACCGGAGCTGATGGCAGAGCTGGTTGAGCCGTGGATTGAAAGTAGATGGATCAATATTATCGGTGGATGTTGTGGTACCACACCTAAGCATATTGAAAAGTTGGTAGAAGCCGTTAATGGTCGTCCTATCCGTGTTGCTCCAACAATTGACAAAACGCTAAGACTGTCTGGGACGTATCCGTTCAATGTTACTCCTGACACGAATTTCATCAACATCGGCGAGCGATGTAATGTCGCAGGTTCATTGAAGTTTAAGCGTCTCATACAGCAAGGTAACTTCGATTCTGCACTTGCGATTGCTCTGGAACAAGTGGATAACGGGGCTCAGCTCATAGACATTTGTTTTGATGGCGACGGTCTCAGCGATTCATCGGCACTCATGACCCGCTTCATGAATCTGATTCATGGAGAACCTGCCATCCATAAGGTTCCGCTAGTCATTGATTCATCCGATTTTGATGTATTGATCGCCGGATTGAAATGCTGTGTTGGTAAGCCAATCGTAAACAGTATTTCGCTCAAGGAAGGCGAAGAGGAGTTTCTTCGTAAGGCAAAGCTGCTAAAACGCTATGGTGCAGCAATGGTTGTTATGGCATTTGATGAAAATGGCCAAGCGGACACATTGGAACGCCGCATCAATGTATGTCAGCGCTCCTATGACCTTCTTACTCAAAGTGCGGGCGTTGACCCGCAAGACATCATATTCGATCCGAATGTGCTTGTTATCGGCACTGGTATGGACGAACACCGTACCTACGCGATTGACTTTGTAGAGACCGTCAGATGGATCAAAGCAAACCTTGTTGGAGCACGCGTATCGGGTGGAATCTCAAACATTTCCTTCTCGTTCCGCGGCAATAATCCTGTCCGTGAAGCGATTCACTCGGCCTTCCTCTTTGAATCCATCAAAGCTGGCTTGGACATGGGTATTGTCAACGCAGGAGCACTTCCTCCGTACGATTCGATTCCAGCCGAGCTCCTCGATGCCGTCAATGACCTACTTTGGAACCGTACGGATTCAGCCACCGATGTTCTAACAGAGCTCGCCGAAAAGTATCGTGGCTCGGGTGAAAAGGCCGCTGTTGTCGCACAAGAATGGCGTAGCCTCTCCGTAACCGACCGGATTGGACACGCACTTCTCTACGGAATCACGGAGTTCATTGACCAGGATACCCTTGAGGCATTACACGCTTTAGAGCGTCCTCTCAAGGTGATTGAAGGACCATTGATGCAGGGGATGACCCATGTTGGTGACCTGTTTGGTGCCGGAAAGCTTTTTCTACCGCAGGTAGTAAAGTCCGCACGGGTCATGAAGCAATCGGTCAAAGTCTTGACGCCCTATCTGGAAGCTGAAAAAGTAGACTCATCGTCTGCCGGCAAGTTTCTGATTGCTACGGTTCGTGGTGATGTCCACGACATCGGCAAGAATATTGTTGGTGTTGTACTTGCTTGTAATGGATTTGAAGTCATTGACCTAGGCGTGATGTGTCCTGCTGAACGCATTGTAGACAAGGCCGTTGAAATCGGAGCTGACATCGTGGGTCTGTCTGGCCTGATTACACCGAGTCTTGAGCAAATGATGATTGTGGCTGAGCTGATGGAAGAGCGTGGTCTGAAGATTCCATTACTTATCGGCGGCGCTACCACTAGCCGAAAACATACAGCAGTAAAAATCGCACCGAAATATTCAGGCGGTGTTGTACACGTCTTGGATGCAAGCCGAGCAGTCCCTGTTGCAACAAGTCTCGTTTCCACAGAATCAAGTGTGTTTCTTGATGCCAACCTCAAGGAACAGGCTGAGCTTCGCTCTCGCTTTGCGCGTAAACAGGCTGGATCAAACCTAATGTCACTTGAGCTTGCTCGGGCGAATGC
This sequence comes from Armatimonadota bacterium, assembly GCA_030833025.1. Taxonomy (GTDB): domain Bacteria; phylum Armatimonadota; class Armatimonadia; order Armatimonadales; family Armatimonadaceae; genus CAIRTT01. The sequence goes on along the minus strand of JAURHZ010000096.1, from coordinate 5,389 downwards.
AGAAACCATTAGCTGGGATGAATATCCTGTCGCGTCCCCTGCAAACGCCACCGCGCATGTGGGTGAGCATCTGGACCTGAATGTCCTACGCCAATTTATTGACTGGAAGCCATTCTTCATTACATGGGATTTACACGGCAACTATCCGGATATTTTGACAGATGAGGTGGTTGGAGAAGCGGCAACCGCTCTGTTAAATGATGCACAAGTGATGCTGGACAAAATCATTAGCGAAAAGTGGCTGGAAGCCAAGGCATCCTATGGCTACTACAAAGCTAGAAGTACTGGCGATGATGTTGTCATTACCGATGCAAATGGACAGGATCAAGTTTTGCACTTCTTGCGGCAGCAAGGTTCAAAAACAAGTGGTTCAAAGAACAAGTGCCTTGCGGATTATGTAAGACCATCCGATGACTGGCTTGGCATGTTGGCGGTAACTGCCGGACACGGTTGTTCTTCCCGAGTAGCCGACTTCAAGGCAAACGGTGACGACTACAGTGCAATTCTGCTCGAATCACTAGCAGACCGCCTGGCTGAGGCAGCAGCTGAGTATGTCCATCACCTCATGCGTACAAACTTTGGCATCGAACCAAGCGATATGCCTCTACAGCAAATGATTGCTGAGAATTACATCGGAATCAGGCCCGCCCCTGGCTATCCGGCTTGTCCCGACCATATTGAAAAAGTAACTTTGTTCAATGTTCTTGATCCGAACCGGGATGCTGGAATTACGTTGACGGAGAGCTTGGCGATGGAACCCGCAGCATCAGTCTGTGCAATCGTTTTTCCTAATGCTGAAGCCAAGTACTTCGGTGTTGGAACAATAGCTAAAGACCAAGTCATCGACTACGCCGCGCGGTCTGGCCGAAGTGTGGGGACCATTGAGAAATCACTGGATGCCTACCTTGGCTACGACGATTAACGAGGATTTCTAGGTATGAATCGATGCGTTGTCGTTACGGGTGCGGCCCATGGCATTGGGGAAGCGATTGCTCGAACGTTTCTGGCCAGTGGAGACTCAGTCTTACTAGTTGATGTAAACGACCAGTTGTTACAAGCAACCACAACTCAGCTAAATAGTGAATACCCAAACAAGGTCAGTTGCGTGGTAGCCGACCTCTCCTCTCCGGATGGAATCGAGCAAGTCATTGCTGCGGCGAAGCTGCTGCCTGGTAGTGTTTCATGTATTGTCAACAATGCTGCAGACCAGACGCCAGGAACGACAGCGTCGACATCGATTGAACAGTTTCAGCGTACGATGTTCATTAATGTCTCAGCACCATTTCTTTTAGTCCAAGGGTTGTTGGATGACCTCATAAAGACACAAGGGAATGTCGTAAACGTGGGTAGCCTAGTCGGAAATCAACCGATTCCAGGCCGTGTAGCCTATAACACATCGAAAGCTGCAGTTGCAGGATTGACACGATCGTTGGCAGTTGATTTGGGCAAGCACGGAATACGCGTCAATGCTGTTGCTCCGGGCCATATCATGACAGATGGCGAAGAAAAATGGAAGACTGTTTATTCGGACTTTCAACAACGTGTTTTCCCGACCAGTTATGCACTTGGTCGTGTTGGGCATGCTGAGGAAGTTGCTACGGTTGTGGTATTTCTAGCATCACCTGCAGCAAAATTTATAACTGGCATCACACTACCAATCGATGGAGGGATGTCGATACTTTGCCCAGAAACAGCATCCTTTACCGCCGCTTCAGTAGCACAGTCCTACGGGTTGAACGAAGGCACATAATTCCCGCCGAAGCATCCCCCGAAAAACAAGGCATATCATCCCGATAATGAAGAGGAATAGGCGGCTGGTAACCGACTAGTTTGACCGGTCACTTTTGCGTAGAAGCCTTTAAAATCGTATACTTACCTGCAACACGAGAAGTGTCATCAATGAGGATGTACGGACCCTGCATGTTGTATTCAAGTCTTAATTGCCCCGGTTTCACTGCATCACCGAAAGGTATGTATTTACTATGATGGTTCGTGGATCCGAAACCCCTCGAAGTCTCCAGCTTCGCTACGCCGGTCAGCTCGACCGTGAGGTTGTTGAGCGTGCACAACGGGGTGAAGACTTCGCCGCGGAATATCTGCTGTACAAATACCGGAACTTAGTTAAGACTAAAGTCAAGTCATATTTTTTGATCGGTGCAGAAAAGGATGACTTACTTCAAGTAGGAATGATTGGCCTGTGGCAAGCCATCATCGACTTCAGAGCGGATAAAGCAATTTCGTTTCCCGCCTTTGCCAAAGTCTGTATTCAACGACACATCATCACTGCGATTAAGACGGCCACAAGACAGAAACAGCAGCCTCTCAACACAAGCTTGTCGCTCGAATGTCCAAGCGATGACCCAAGTGCCGACTGGAATCTTTCCGAAATCCTAACGAGTGAGAACGCGCTTGACCCTGAGGACATGGTCCTTCGTTCAGAAGACACGAAAGAGCTCCGTGACAACCTCACACGGCTTCTATCGGAATTCGAATGGCGAGTCCTAGCAGGCTATCAACTCGGTAAGAGCTACCGTGAAATAGCCGATGAACTGACGTGTAAGACAAAGTCAGTTGACAATGCACTTGCCAGGATCAAACGAAAAGTTGGCACATTAAATGTTGGTAATGCTGATTTAGGTGCCCTCCACCTCTAACAGCTTAGAGATTTGCATTCTCAAGAATGTTATACTTTGTGCGTACGGGAGAACGTTTTGCAAATGTCTAATGATCTTTCATCTGTGTTCGCGATGGCGTTGGAACATAAGATTAATGGTCGATATGCGGAGGCCGAAGCTGGCTTCAAGACTGTAATCTCTTCCGTCCCTTCCCACGCTGAAGCACATCATGAACTGGGGTTGGTGTTCAGTTTTCAGGTCCTCATCGATGAGTCTCTCCTTGAACTTGAGACAGCGGTAAGACTGGACCCCAACAGCATCACCTATAAGTTGTCATTAGCAAAAACTCTTACAATGTTTGGTGAATTCGACCGTGCAAAGCAACTTTTTGCCCAAATCCTTGATGTTGATCCGTTCAATGATGAAGCGGCAAAAAATATGGACTACCTTAGAAGTGTTTAGCACACTGTTTTCGGCGTTCAAGCAGCGTTATCTCATGGTGACGCTGTTTTTGTTTGTCATCACCGCCAAGTTTTCCACGATGTTGGTAACGGGCCAAACCTATATTCCGACATGGGTTTACAATCACTTGACACCATGGCAAACGGACCAGAAATCCCCTTGGAATGTACTTGCTGCTGATGGATTGTTTGAGTTTCTGCCGTGGCGCCAAGTCGTAATGGAAGCCGTTACCAGTGGACACTTACCATTGGTAAACCCATATGCTGCATCAACTCTTGGCGGACAACCATTGCTGGCAAACGGTCAAAGTGGTTTTTTCTATCCTCTTCATTGGCCATTTTGGATGTTCCCAACATCCCTAGCTCCAGTTACATTAATGGTGTCAATCCTTGTCCATATGGTCATTTTGACACTCGGCACATACCTCTTGGCACGTCGGTTATCCGCGAGTCACGTCGGTGCAGTGATCGCAGCCATTGGATTTTCACAGTCAGCGACATTGATTACTTGGTTACCCTTAGCCACACACTTGACCGTGCTGGCATGGCTTCCATGGATGTGGCTCGCTTCGCTAAACAAGTCCTACAAAAGCTTAGTCATTGTGACCGCGATGTCCATGCTAGCGGGTCATCTTCAGATTGCAATGTATTCAATCCTCACTACTGGGATCATTACGATTGCAGTCCATTGGCGAAAACAACAATCAGGTCGCCTTACGATTGCGCTGATATTCGGGTTAATGCTATCCGTCTGTCAGCTGTTACCATCGGTCGAGCTCGGACAACAGTCTCACCGTGGTGGCGTAGCGGCATCGCCTGAGGGTTATGCGGCATATATCAGTAATGCAATGCCTCTACACCACTTTGTTACTTGGCTGATACCAAATTTCTTTGGCAATCCCAACGTAAACGGTGGGACCACGTGGTTACTGACCAACAACGGCGTACCCAACAACTATGCAGAATGGGCACTATACACAGGTGTGTTAATTCCAGTGCTCTTAGTTGCAGGCCTGTTCACATTTAAGGCAATGCTTCGTGAACAAAAAGTTATCCTTTTTGTTGCATTCCTGTCAATACTAGTCGCAGTCGGATCCCCACTCTGCGCGGTTTTGTATTATGGAATCCCTGGATTCGCCGCAACCGGCAACCCGGCACGTGTTCTTCCTATACTCTCGCTAGCGATAAGTCTGCTTGCAGGCGCAGCACTTCACCGCTTACGGCTACGACACCTGACCATCGGAGCAATATCAATCTTGGTCATTGCTGGTATTTGCCAATGGCTTGCAGCACTGACAGTTCAGAAATTATCTCTTCCAAAAGATGTCACCAGTGCGATATCAGCAGATGCAATCCTGACACAAGCACCGCTCATCGGTCTATCGTTAATGGTAGCGGCAGCCAGTTTACGTCTGCGAAAACGGTTTTCATATGTATTATGGATATTGCCATGCGTCCTGCTTGGTGATCTCTGGCTTTGGTCCGCGAGCTATCATCCAGTTGGAAGTGTTCGTGATGCCATCAAAACCACTCCAGGGATTGACTTTTTAAAGCAAAATGCAAGTCAATCTCCCATCGCATGCATCGTTGGTAACTGGTCAATCGGATCCGCCTCACCCAATGGAGCAACGATTCCACCAAATATCCTTTCTTTGCATAAGCTTCATGACATTGCGACATACGACAGCCTAATATTGCGACAAGACAAAACTAATCTTGAAGGAATCGCTGGTGTTAGTCTGATGCCGCCAGAAAATGGAAATTTGATGCGGATTCCAACCATCGAGGCTGCCATTTCACTTGGAGCCAATTGGATTGTCCTTCCACAGCTGACTGAAGTGCCTTCTGGATGGGATGTCGCATATTCAGGTGGTGACATGACGATCATCCATCGTGTTCAAGAAGAATCCTCCTTGGCCGCACCAAGACAGCTGGCAACACCTTCGCTACGGCTAGGGATATTCGTTTCACTACTGCTATCGACCGTTATCTTTCTGACCATTACACCTTCTAGGAAGTCAAGGGTTATCACCTAATCATCTTGAATAACGGATGGCGTGTTTGGTACCAAGAAACCGTGTCTAACGCACGATTCATTAACGTGTTGTACTACTTGATGCCCTATCTGGCATGAATAAGAACGGCTATATCGTTGAGTGTAGTCAGGAGCGCATGGACGACAAAACATGGCATCATGGAGCGCGCTCGTAAAGCCCAGGCACCAAGAATGACGGCGCCGAAGAATGAACTCACCACTTCAACTGTGGGTTTTCCCAAGTGCATGATAGTAAACAACACGGCTTGCAGCAACAC
>JAURHZ010000095.1 GCA_030833025.1 Armatimonadota bacterium | reverse complement strand
CAAAGCGTGAGCTTTTGATTCTAGATGGTCGCTATTACCGTCGCGGTATTGGGTGTAAGGGTAAGTCTAATATCATGTACAAGCTCGGCGGGAAAGCAAATCGCTTCCGAGCGACCATCGGGCTTTCTCAAGGCAACAAGCCGGGTGCCGAGGGCCGCTTCCGTGTCATGGAGGAAGACTTCTTTGGTAACAAAGTTCTCTTTGACAGCGGAAAGCTCCGTCCAGACTCGCCAGCCAAAACGATTGATATTGATGTCAGTGGCAAGGGCTGTATCACGCTTGAGTTCACCGGCGATGAAGTGCTAGGCACCTGGGCGGATGCCCATGTTGTGGGGTGAGTGTGGGGTTGGTTGATTAAATGCTTTCAAAAGGATGCTCATCAGTCTGAAGATACAAGATTGAACTTAATACGCATCGAATAACCTGAGTTACTCAACTGTGCACGTGCTGAATTACCAGTCTAGGTTAGTCTCACCAGGTATGAAATGCCTGATAGGTCATGATTTATCTCGTCATTTATGAAATTTATCTCCGTCGGAATGCGACAAGCAGTATCCTGAAACCACGATTATTATCGTCCTAATAGGTCTTGATTGAAGAGTTAGCAAAGTAACTACGCGTTACTCTTCGTAAACTAAGTACTCACACTCATGGACTCTTGAGGACATTGATGAACAGACGTGACTTGATTGTTGGTTCAATGCTGGCAACTGTTGAGTGCGGCTGCGGTGGTGGTGCGATTCACCCAGACAGCGGGCTTTCAGTTGTTCGGAAGATAAACGAATTCTTACTTCTCCTTATATCTACATCATTACTGGGTCCTCCACCCGTAGCTCGAGCAATAGCAATGGTTACCACTGCTATGTTTGATGCTTACGCCTGTTATGACCCGGTAGCATGTGGGACACGATACGGTTCATCACTACGACAACCAGTATCGCGGCGTACTTTATCAGCGACCGTAACGGCAATCGTGCACGCAGCAATGCACACATTGATTTACCTTTTTCCTCATAACGAGGCAGATATTAGGTCAATGGTTACGAATCTCGGTGAGAATCCAGATGAATTACTGATCGGTAGTAGTAGCCCCCACCTTATTGGTTATCGGGTTGCCATCGCAATCATTACACAAAGGACTGCAGATGGATCTAACGCAGCAAATGGCTTTGTCGATACATCGTCATATGAGCCTGTCAACAGGTCAGAAACGATTGTTGATCCAGCTCGTTGGCAGCCAATTCGAGATGTAAATGGTCAGGAGCAATCGTTTACGTGCCCACATTGGGGCAATGTCCTTCCCTTTGCACTTACAGGTGGCAGCATCTTAAGGCCACGCTCGATTCCTGACTTTGGATCAGCGACATACATGGCACAAATGAACGATCTCCTACGGATGATGGAAACATTAGATGATCGGAAGAAATCGATTGCCGAGTACTGGGCCGATGGACCTCGAAGCGTTCGGCCGCCTGGCCATTGGTTACTTTTAGCGATGGAAGCGGCACGAACACGGGCGCTCACGCTTCGTGATGAAATTGTCCTATACTTTGCAGTTGGGAATGCAATGCTAGATGCAAGTATTGCGTGTTGGGATTCAAAACGACACTTCGACTCGAGCCGCCCTATCACTGCGATCAGATTTTTATATAAAGGGAAGAGTGTTCCGTCTTATGCCGGACCTACTGAAGGCATTGTCTGGGCTGATGGTAGCTTGTGGAAACCCTATCAATCAACAAAATTTATCACGCCTCCGTTTCCTGAATACACTTCTGGCCACTCGACGTTCAGTGGAGCTGGAGCCACTGTTCTACGTAAATTACTGAATTCCGATGACTTTGGTATGCGAGTCAAAATAACAAAGGGGTCATCTTCGTTGGAACATCAGATGCCTAGGTCTGATATTGAACTGCACTATCCTACTTTTACTTCGGCAGAAATTCAGGCTGGTCTGTCAAGACGCTATGGTGGCATTCACTTCGAAGCGGCGGACGTCGAAGGCAGACTATGTGGTCAAGAAGTAGGATCTCGTGTGATCACAAAAGTTATCCAATTTGCCACTGGTACCTTAGACACCAGATCTATCAGCCTAAAATAGCAATCGCATTATCTAATGGAACGATTATCTTCCCAGCACATGGAACTGCTTGTCCATGTGCCCAAGGAATCTTCAATCGCCAGAGTACACTCTCGCTCCCCCTTTCAAGCAAGATACAAATCACTTCTTCACTACCAGCAATATATTGATGACCACATACGATGGCTATTGGAATCGAACGGTCAGAGTACGTGCCGACTACAGTTGCACTTCCGGATGGAAACATACCAAGCCAACCAGCGGGTTTTTGATACGAAGAACGTTCATCAAGCACCACGAGCCCACCATCCTGCAATGGTGCCAGCAGAAATCCACGTTTCCAAGATGATTGGTCTGAATAAACTACTGATGGCGTAAAGCCACGTGAACCGAAGTCCTGTTCATACACAGTGTTACCGGCAGAATCAATGCAGTACAGCTTTCCACTGCCATCGATAACCCAGTAATTCGCTAACACACTGATTTGTAACCGAGCACTTACAACAGCTGTTGGATCACCTTGGCTGAATTGAAAGACTTCGTCATCGATTTGGCCAGTCTGGAAATTGAAGCCATCGGCACGAGCGTTTCCTGAAACAAAAACAGCAGCCGTTGCTGTCATCAATGGAGGCTGGGTAACTTCAAAATATACGGTGGCTTTGTGTTTAAGACTCGATGTAACTAAATCAATGGAATAAACATCACCCTTCGAGTTGCCTACACAAGCTACGGTATCAACGACACTTACACTTCCAGTGACGGGCGCACTTGTTAGTATAGTTTTAAGACTCGCACCTGTATTTGGGTCTAGTATCGCTACTTCTCCCGACATACAAGGGACGACCAACCTGCCATTGTCCGATAGTGCAGGGCAGCCACGCAACTCGATTCCGGCAAGAGCCTCCCAAATGATCTGATCGGATGCGATATCTATACAAGCACATCCATTGGTACCGGCAACCACGACGCGGTTACTTGAAACTGCGATAATGTGATTAATAGTGCCGACATTGACGGATTTCTTGGTTAGTGAAGGGGCAGTGTAAAAACCTATTGACTGATAGCCCGAGGCAACGCTGGTACAGTCATATTTTCCGTACTGTTGCGACCAAACATTTATTGTTGATCTATTCACGACCTTGATAATTGCCTTCGATACTTGACCTGCACCCATCTCAGATAACTGCACGGTTGAAACCCCAGGTTTCTTTGCTTCGATCACCCCTGTTGCTGACATCGAAACTACATCTAGACCGTCAAGTTGCTTCCACGTCAAATAATTCGCTGGTACCAAGACGACTTTTCCGTCTGGGTCTAGTGCAGTACCGTTGAGCTGTGCTGTACTACCGACTGGAACCTGAACATCGACCCCATAGATAACCAACGAAGCTATGACGCTGGATAAAGTTATTGATATGTTTGTAACACTTCCAGCTGTCAGTATCGCCTGCGTGGCTCCCGTGGCGACTGTTTCACCACCACCATCTACAAGAGTTCTGGCAGCGAGTGCAACCATGTAAGTACCCGGCGTATAAACTCCATCTAGGTCGATAGTGGTAATTTGCTTGCTTCCAACTTCTGGTCGATTAACCGTTACCTGCGTCCGAATATTTGGAGAATCCAGCCGATACGCCTCAATGGCAATGCTGTTTGCATAGCCAGGGACATATCGTGTGGTTCCCGATTTACCAGCAGTCCAGTCTATTCCTATGCGCATCCTAGACGGACGTTTTCCAGCCCCGCCACATCCACTGATAACACCTGCTAAACCAATACCAACTCCAGCCAATGCGAACGACCTTCTGGAGACTTGCACACTAGAGACTTCATTTGACATTGATGGAGACTCCAAAACTGACAGCTGAGAGTGGTTGAAGCTCCGGAAGCTGTAGGATTTCTAGGATGTTCTTGGGCTTGTCACTCATCATTGGCAGGTATCCGGGCGCGGTACACATCATCTGTGCACTCGTGATTGCTGGAAACTCAGCAACCAACATACTCGGGTCCCTCCGCACTATTGCTGCAAAATCAGCGTGAAAGTAAGAAAAGCCTGTAGATGTATTGATGTAACCCAGATTGGGACATGACTTGATGGTCTTTTCAAACTCTAGCTTTAAGACGTCAATGGCATCGTCGAAACATGCTGGCAATATCGAAACACTGCGTGTTGCTCTTGGATCACCTAACGGCCATGGACCATATTCCTCTGTTGTATTTGGCGTCAGGTCACTATCAGCAAGGATGTCAGTTTCAGCCGTGTTCGGATTCGTTACAACAGGTAGTTGTTTGGTAGGAACTGATTGACCATTTTTCTTCGAAGAGGCTATAACCTTGTCAAGTCTGGCAATGATTTCATCCAGTTCTTTCTTCTTTCGTGCGTTAAACTTCACATTGAACTGATCAAGCTTATGCTTTACATCGTTATCAAAGTAATCATCCATCAATGAATCTGTAAGATTTACCAGACTATCTCGCAACGCAATTCCAGCAATTATGCCTCCAACAACTCCTACGCTTAGCGCGACACTACCACCGGCCACTCCGATAGCAGCATACTTAAACATATCGGTCGCCGCACTAATTGCACCGGCCGTGGCTTCGATTTGATCAATATCACGTACACTCCAAGGAATTTTCTTGGCTGTTGCCAATTCTCTAGCCAAATCACCCATGAAATCTTCCCGGAGATCTTTTGCGATTCCCTTAGCAAGGTCCGTAGCCTTCCGTGATTTATCAATCCACGAACCATTGCCTAGGAACTTGGTGTCATCGACCGCGACTTTTTTGTCGAGATATTCTTGGTAGTTGATCCTGTCTTTGTTCCATTCATGTCCAGGCGATTTGTAAGAAGCAAATGACTGGCTCATATAATCGAGCATTTTAGAAGACATCCACTCAGCATCAATGCCTCGCGTTGCTCCCTTAATTTTTGTAACATCGCGACCTTCAGACCATGGAATACCGTAGGGAATCCGAAATATCCGATCGGCGATCGTCATCATGAGTTCGTCAATATCAGCTGAAGTCAGAGACGGATCATCAGGAAGAAGTAGTGACGAATCTACAGGTTTACTTGCAATTGAACAGGCGTATTCAACATGCTGGTTGTAAATTAGCATGAACGAACTGTAGAGTATTCCCTTCTGCAAATCGTCCTTGATACCCAATATACTTTTTGCTTCATCAGCCATACCAGAACTCAATAGTACGGTGATGAATTTCGCGAGTGATATTGCAGTTAGGAGTTGCTTTCGCATCGTGCCGGCAACCCACGCGCTATTATCAAAGACTGTCTCCTTACCGTTCACAGGCACGTTTACACACTTCAAGGAGTCTCTTGTCAGAAAAAACGAGTGCACTACACGTTTGTAGGTGTCGAATAGCATTTGGTACGACACTGATATGCCATATGCTACGAATGCAGCATTTAGGGAGTTATCTGAACCAGTCTGGCGTCCCCGATTAGTAGGGTAACTTAGCAATGATCCGGGATCGTGAGATGAGGTAACAAAGGCACTCAACGTATCTGTAGACGTTGATAATCCTTCAAGGACCTCCCGTGTTGTGGCTTCAGTTTCACTTGCATTTCCACCACCGCCGCACCCTTCCATCACTAATGCAGCACCCAATAGAACCAATGCTGATTGGGAAAGAAACTGGCGACGTGGTGCAGTTAGTCCAGTCGAAACAAAACCTTTGGAAGACTCGGATTTCGAATTAATCATCAAATTCGATGCTACCGTTTTTGGATTTTGGCTACATATAAATTAATTAAATCCAGAAACTTATGAATTAAGTCTTACTTGGTGCACAAAAACATCCCCGGGAATGTCCAGTCCCAGACCGCAAATCGCCCCCTTGTAGTTCGCGTTCCCGCTCACGGTAACCTCGACCCAGCGCTTCGCCCCGGGTACAAACATCGCGGAAACCGAGCGGTCTTGGTCAAACCACGTTTCGCGCCACTTAGACCACAAACTTGGCTTTGTGCTTGCATCCACTGGGGGCAATCCACGCCAGTACATGCGTATCTGCCCTGCAGATTTCGCTGAGATCTGAAGATGCACCCGCTTCACCTTGCTTGCCTGCCAAAAGGTATACGGACCAAGGAGGCGTAGCGTCTCGAGACCAGGTTCCGGAGTTCCGCCCAGCCCGCGGCCACGCAATGGAAAACCGGCATCCGTGCCGCTGAGATAAATCCATCCATTCCGTCGCTCAGAAAAGTCCCATTTCGGAAGGGTCTTTGATTGCAAATCCATAGCTTGATGACGGATTTCGGTGATGCTCCCAACAACAAACTCAGCCCCATAATCAAACATGACATTGTGGTCGAGAATCTCGCTGGCAATCGGCGACATGTAGCCTGTGCTAGCATCCGTTTCGCCGCCTACACCCCGCTTGCCATAAAAGCCACCATGAAACTCGAGCGGCGATTTCACAATCACACCGATTCCGAAGTTGGCATCGTTCACGAGAGCGGCCCACCCTTCCGTAGGCAATGAGTTCACCCAGGGCCAGACTTCTTTATGGTCGTTTCGCAGCTCGCGAAGCGCATCGCCGGTAAATGGCTTATCCCCCGTATACGTCATCAGGCGGTGATAGGGCCCATTCACATACACCGCCGGGACCTCCTGAGCGCCGCCTTTGTACTGCGTCTTGTCGCTCCGATGATTCGTCAAGCGAGCCTTGTACGTAAACGCAGGGCTTGTCGTACTTAGCGTGATCCACGTCTCCATCGTGCACTCGCCCGGGTCATTGTTCATCGGCCAGAGCATCGGGATTGTCTTCACATACAGCGAATTCCCACGGATGCGGACATCCACCACCTGCGAGCCATTGCGGTACGCATCCCCGGTCTGAATCGGATTCCACGGAAATGTACTCCAGGCCTTGCTCTTCTCCTTGCCAGCCTTTTGGTAGTTGGGCGGTCCGCTGTAATACGATTGCTGAATCTGCCGCCCGAGGTCATGCGAATTGATGATGTTTGGTCCGCCGGGAACGGACACATGCGTAATCGCACCTCCCCAATTGCGGGTGATTCCTACGCGGATATGGGCATTTTCGATGAACTGGATGTCAGGAGTCTGATAGCGTGGCATGCAGCATTATCCGCTATTGGATATGCGTAATGAGCCAGTAACTTAGCGGCAGCGCTCTGCAAGATGAATGGCCAGATTTTGGATATCGACGATTGGAAGCGCGATATCAATGGGAAATTTGAGCGTCCCCTTGCTGGAAATGTACGATGCGAGTGGTTCAAGCATGGCATCATCTGCGCCAAGCCAACCGTACAGCGCAATGTGCTTGTCCCAGGCGGCGTAGTAAATGACATTCTTCTTGATGCCAATTGCCGGCATCCCGTAGCTGATCTTCTCGTGGGCATCCGGGACCGAAGCGCACAGCGCAGTGCGCAGCTCCATTAGTTTCAAGTGGTGCGTACCGGTAAAACCTGCGAGATAAGCATCTACGGTGGATGGTTTTTCAGCCATGACTCACTTTATCGCGCCAAAATACGCATCGGGTTACTCGGTAGAAATCGCCGCCATCACGCGTAGAAGGCGGGCTTTTACATCCGCGGCCAGCACATCAACACCCGGCTGGTCAACGAGCTGTAGCACAGCTTCTGGATCCATAAACGACACGCGTGTATTGCCATTTTCAAGTGCGCGGACGACGACATTACAGGGCAGCAAGAGTCCGATTTCGGGCTCGGCGCTGATAGCCTGGTGTGCAAGCCCCGGGTTACAGGCTCCCAAAATGCGGTACGCCGGCATGTCTTTGTCGAGCTTTGCTTTCATCGTTGCTGCGACATCGATGTCCGTGAGCACGCCAAACCCTTCGGTCTTGAGTGCGGCGGTGACATTCGCGATGGTGTCATCAAACGATGTCGTTACAACGGTGCCAAATCCAAAGCGTGTGTCCATGATGATCCCCTTTGGCAACCTCCCGGGTCTTTGCGTCCCGGCGAGCTCCGGGAGGCTGCCGATGTTACAGAGCGATGGTGATCAAAGAAGGATTCATAAGTGAATGCATTTTTTAGTTTGAACTGAGTTCTACGCCTTTGTTTGGTATTCGGCGTAGGGACGGACCGCCGTGTCCGCTCGCACAGGAAAACATAACAGTTTGATTTTGT
>JAURHZ010000094.1 GCA_030833025.1 Armatimonadota bacterium | reverse complement strand
CCCACGCAGCAGCCTGTTCCGGAGCGCCGGAAAAGGGCGTGCGCATGACGATGCAATCTGCTGTAAGGGCTTGTAGTGTCAGGAAGGTGTCGCGAAGGGATTCACCTTTTGTGGTGCTGGATGTCGACCCGCTGATGTTAATAACATCCGCGGACATGTACTTACCTGCCGCTTCAAACGATGTCCGCGTGCGTGTTGAGTTCTCATAAAACAGTGTGATGACAGACTTGCCCTTGAGTGTTGGAACTTTTTTGATGTCCCTGTGGATGATTTGTTCGAACTCGGTAGCCGTAGTGAGGTAATGGTTTAGTGTTTCCTTATCCAGACCTTTCAGGCCCAGAAGGTCAGCACCCGCAAGAGGCTTTGACATCAGAGTCCCTCCCGCTTCGAGATCAGCACACAGTCATCGGTATCCGCCTCACCGAGTTGGACATCGATACGTTCCGTCCTCGATGTTGGCACATTTTTACCGACATAGTCCGCGCGGATGGGGAGCTCACGATGCCCTCGATCAACGAGCACGGCAAGCTGGATAGCAGCAGGTCGGCCAAACGTTGAGATTGCCGTCATCGCGGCATTGACTGATCTCCCCGTGAAGAGGACATCATCGACGAGAACGACGATTTTGCCTGTTACATCAAAGTCGATGGTAGACCCAGTGGATCCGGCGGTCCGCGCGATGTTGTCATCACGGTAATCGGTGATGTCGAGTCCGCCAAACTGCACGGGTGCGCATTCAATTTGCATGATTCGGCTGGCGAGGCGTTCCGCAAGAGGCAAGCCTCGACGTAAAACACCTACAAGAACGACATCGTGTGCGCCTTTATTCCGCTCAACGATCTCGTGTGCAATCCGGGATACAGCACGCCGGATATCTCCGCTGTCCATCACTGCCATCGCGTACCTCACAAAGCAAAACGTGCCCTTGTCCTGTAAAGGACAAGGGCACGTGTACGGCGCAAGCGCCAACATTTCATGCAGCCGAAACAAATCGGCACCCTTGTCCGCCTCGCAGGACGGAGAATGTCTCACAGGACATCATCAAGGAACTACAACCGGTTGCACGGTACCACCTGCAACCGTCCATTACAATGCCTATTCGTAGGTTTCCCGCTTTTCACCATTCTGTTCAGGCGCAGTCTCGACTTTGCGCTTTATGACGACTGCAGGATCCGCTGACATCGCGCCCATTTCAGTACTTGCTGGCTGCGCAGCGGCAGCGGTTGCAGCGGCCTGCGACACCCTGTCAATGGGTTTTGCGATCGCGATAACCGGTAATGCGATGTAGAGTTCGCAGTCATATGTTTCCGGATCAACGAGTGCAGTTACCGTACTCGGGATGGTCTTCGGTAATGCGTGGTAGTCCACAAGGGAGTCACCATGCCGGGGTTCATCCTGACCGGGGACTTGATATTGGAATTTCACGAATCGCTGGTTCCCGCCTTCTGAGCCACGATTTTCCGCGGCTAGTAATCTCGCAGGCACTGGAATTCCAACCTCAACCAGACGGTTCACCTTTGCCTCGTAGGCCTTACCCTTTGCCGGGAAGATGACAATACCTGCGATGCCAGCCAAGGCGATCACCACTCCGACGATAATCAGTGCTGCTTGCTTCATCACCAGACCCGCCGCAAACAAGGCAAGTCCTGTAACAATAATGGCACCGGATGAGATGGTGAGGGCCTGCGTGGAGGGCTTGTTGTAATCAACGCGATCAGCTGCAGCAACGCGTCTAGGTGGACGGTCCTTGAGCTCAGGCTCTACTATCCACGCTTCTTCAGTACTTACCGACATCGCCTTACCCTCCAACAGTCGTCTTGTAGCAATGCATCCATCGTATTGATGTGCTAACTTACCAACGATTCTACGACAGACAACAGCTCTTCGGGGTCAAATGGCTTTGCAAGGTAGGCATCCGCTCCCAACGAGAGACCTTGTTGAATGTCATCGAGCTGCGCTCGCGCGGTTAACAACACTACTGGAAGGCCAGCCAAGTGGTCGGTTTCCCGTATAAACGTAAGTACTTCAAAGCCATCACGTCCAGGCATCATCACATCAAGTATGGCTAAATCGGGGCATTCGGTTTTCAATACATCAATGGCCGCGTCCCCATTCGATACCCTTTGGACGACATAGCCACGGCGCCCAAGTACAAACTCCAGCAGTCGTAATAGTGCAGGCTCATCATCAGCAACCAAAATCCGTGGACTTGACATCGTGCATCAGATTCTACAGGTGATTGACTTAGCACGTAAGTAATTATACGGAGCCGCAAGAGTGGATTTGTAGTGAACAAGCGAGGTGACTTTCTGAAACCACATCTCTTACTGTAGTATAAGGATGTGAGTACATCGATAGACAATAATGTAACTCGGCCAAAAGCCATGCGTAACACTAGCCAGCGCAAAGCCGTCCTGCTTGCCCTTGGAGATCTACATGGCACCCACCCCACAGCATCGGAAATATACGGTGCAATCAAGGTACGAAACTATCAGATTGGACTGGCAACGGTTTATCGCACATTGGATGCGATGGTCGAGCGTGGGGATGTCGCAGCAGTTAGAACGGGTAATGCTGTTCGCTACGACCTGACACACCACCACCACCACCACATCGTTTGTCAAAATTGTGGCAAAGTCACCGATGTCGATGCATCAGAGGTTCCCTCCGAACTGCTTACCTTTTTCGAAGGCGAAACCGGCTTTGACCTTGCCGATGCAACCATCCAGCTCAATGGAATCTGTGCAGACTGTACAACCACCCGGTAGTCAAGTCAGTCCCCAGTATTCCACCAACTATTTTGCAGTTACCTTCTCGTTGAAGATGGGTTTCAACATAATTAGAGCCGCGGGAGCATTCGGTACCAAGTGCCAAGCGCTCTCAAATGCGCCAAGTGGTCACTTCCCTGCATTCCACGTGTGGCAACCGACACAAACCGGCCCTTCCTGACATGCCCCTTGATACGGACATCGTTCGTCCAACTTTCATCAACTAACTCCAACGCTACACCAACAGCATCCCGAACCAGCGCGCCGACCTCTTCAGTACTCGAATAACCCTCCGGCTCAAGCTCACAGTGCGTTAAGACCATCCCCTTTTTGCCGCGCACAGCAAGCTTTGCAAAGTCGATAAACGGCTTGTTCTGATCCACCCGCGGATACGGTCGAGCCTCCTTCACATTTCTTTGTTCCCCGAAGCTGGAATAGACAGTGTCCGCCAAAACCAGCTGATCGATGATTTCTACATTAGTTGGTTCTTGTAACAGCGCGCGGATTGCACCGTAACCAGCGGAAAAGGATGACAAGGTGATGGAATCGAAGCGATGCGTATCCGTTGCTTGCTGGATTTCAGCCAACAGAGTTGAAAACATCATGTGGGAGTTCCGTCCAACATAGGCATCATAAGCACCGCTCAGTCCATTGAGATTCACAGATGCCGCAATCGCACGAGGGAAGCGACCATGGACTGCCTTCTGAACCAGGTCATGGGCTCCATGAAAATGCAGAATCAGATCACGCGAATGCATATGCGGCAACGTCTCAAACGATATGCGTAGATTGCTCAGTGGATGATGGATTTCCATGCGTTCATCTTCTCATGATTCTCATCGGGCATCAGGGATGCCTCAATGCAGGGAATTGACCTATCCGGAGTTTGCATCAATGCGGGTACGATACGTCACACCCCCCCATGCCTATCTTCATGACAATCCATGACATCCCGAGCGATGAAATTACACCCGAACGAGTGAAACAGATCGCGCGTGCAGGGCAATCATCCCGGCTTGTGCGTGGCTACCGAAGTTTTCATTCGCTACAAGAGGGAAGAATCGTCTGGCTACTTGAGGCGAATTCGCGTGTAGATGTCCAGGCTTGGTGTGATGAAGTTGGACTCCCCCTCACAGGAATCACAGCTGTCGAGATGGAAGGTCAAAGCGGTGTCCTTAGAGCCATTCCGGTAACACTGCCTAACCAGCTGCGCGGCACAGTGATGCGGATTCAGGAGGATGGAACGATTGCGCTCGTTTACATCCGTATTGCAGAATCAAATGTCCTTGTTTCCCTTGTAGATGCTGGCGTACCGGCATTACTATCGCTCTCAGAAGGTTCAGATGTTCGGGTGATGTTCCGTGCGTCCGACATCTCGCTCGCAGTGATAGAGAAAGACAAACCTATGAAGCTTAGTTTTCCGAACCAGATTCGCGGGAAAGTCACCCAAATCATTTCCGGCCCCACATTGGTCATCGTCCATATGGAAACAGCCGCGGGTCCAATTGTTAGTGCTATCATCCCGAGCGCAGCGGAGGCGATTAGCCTCAAGGTCGGTGATGAAGTAACGGCTTTGTTTAAGGCTCTCGATGTGTCTTTGGCAACGGACTCGGATGACTGATTCAGTCTCCCAGGAAATGGGGGTGGCTGCTATCATCGCGGAACTGATGTACCTGCGACAGGGTGGACATTTACTTGCTCCGGATGACATCGCCTTGCTCGACAGCCTTGAATCCTTGGATCGATGTGAACAGAATGTAAGAGCGGCGGTGTCTGCTGGTCAGTTGACGACCGTAAATCCCTCTGATGATGTCAGTGAAAACCTGCCTGAGTCGCTTGCAGACACGATTCGACTCTGGATGGATGCTCAGTCAGCGTGGGAGCTTGCGGTAACAGGACTGTCAAGCAGGCAAAAGCAGACGAGTAAACGCAGTGGCCCCCGGGGCCAGATATCCCCCGCCGCAACGATTCGCGTACCCACATCGGCGGCGGCTACCAAGGCAATGATTGCCATCATCAATACCAAGCTCTGGACGGAGCACGAAGCCGATGAACAGCTAGTTACAAAGAGCCCACAAGACTCTTTGCGTGTAAATCTGAGCAGCTCGATTGGCTTTGATGCAACGACGGCGATAGAGCACTTGACGCGCCATGGTGCATCCGTTGTCCAGACGTTCCTTACACTAGCAAGTATCTGGCGGGAACAGGCTGGAAATGCCCGTTATGACACCTATGTCGAAGTGTTTGCAAGTGACATACTTCGACATCAAGGGCGCCAACAAACCCCAAAGGGTGGTTATCATCAGGCTGACACGCTTTCTAAAGGCCGTGATGTATTTATTCTTAGCCGCCTCTTGCTACCTTTGGATGGTTCGGAAACCGGTGGTGGAACAAAGCTTGCGCGCTTTATAAGCGTCGAACAGCTTGAAACTAAGGTTTCCCCCGGAACATCGGAGAGCTATATCCGCTTCCGCTTTCATCTTGGAGAACCATTTCAGTATTGGATGTCCATGTTGGACCAGGGTTCCTGGGAAGTGGCGGGAAAGCTGTTGCAGTATCACCCACAGCGCCAGAAGTACCACATTCTAATCGGTTTGAGCCTCGCCCACATTGCATGGAAGTGTCGCTATGAGGGCAATACGGGCGTAGTTGTTCCATTGCGAGAGGTGCTGATGTTGTCACATTTGAATAAACATGGTCACCGTCCAGGCGCATTTGTCAGCAGCCTCGAAGATGCATTGCAGGATCTCAACCGCGATGGCATTTTACCGGGAGTCCGCTTAACCAAGCCGGATGGCTGGATGGAGATGCCGGCGGCGCAACAGGCCCGCCTGATATTGGATAGGTCCGTGATTTCTCTTCCACAAGCTATATCTGCTGAGTAACTGCGTTATTGCAGTGCGAACGACTCGCATTTTACGCAAAACCCAGCACTCTAATTGCAACGAGCAACCGCATAGGCATACTTGTCTAATCAATCACCGGATCGGCCTGTATGTACTGCGCACTAATAATCATTAGCAAATCAACTATCTATAACTGTGAGTACGCTTGGTTTAGGTCAATCTCAGCAGTTTTAGTTGCTAAGCGCAAATAACGTCATCAACTTTTATCAATTAAGTTCAAATACCGGTAATTCTACGGATAAAGACCAAGTAATTTTAGCGTTAGAGATCTACCCCAACTGTCGCATACTTGTACCAGCCGGAAGCTACTGATGAGCAATCATCCAACACAACAGTTTTGGGAGACAATTCGATGAAAAAATTAATTTGGGCGGTAATGGCTGCGGCAGCGCTGACGACAACGGGCTTTGCACAGGGCACAACATATGATTATTCGGGTCCAGGTAAGAACCTTAACGATGCAATCATGGACAACGACTTCTTCACGACCGGTCCAGGACTGACATCCTTTTCGATAAATGTCACCGACACGACGACGATTTCCAATTTCAACTTTGTCAGCCTCAAGAATCTGTCCCACACATGGGCAGCTGACCTTAAGTTTGAACTCAAGCATATTCAAAGCGGCAAGTCTGTTGTTTTCTTGTCCGATCTTGGGGGCGCTGGTGACTTCGGCGGTTCCTACAATATCGACGATATCTCGGTCAATTCGCTTATCGGCAACTATCCAAGCTCATCAGTTATCCCTACAGGCACTTATCATGCCGAAACCTTCGATGGTCTCGCAAGTTTTGATATTTTTCATGGCATGTCTGTAGCTGGCGACTGGCAGCTCGATGTCTATGATCAGGTTGGTGAGGACACGGGTTACCTCGGTGACTGGTCCTTTACGATTAATGACAATGTCTACAACCCACAGCCAGATCCCCAGGCAGTACCAGAGCCAGCAGAATGGGCTGGAATGGCTGTCCTCGGCCTCGGCCTTGCAGGCATCGCTGTTCGTCGCCGTCGTCTTGCCTGACCCCTAAATCAGGCATCGTTGAACTGTCCACTGTCGTGCCGGAACGATGGTGGACATTCAACATTTTCTTGGCGTTGGCATCGCAACCTGCGATAGCATCTTGGACGATAGTTCGGGGCGTAGCGCAGCTTGGTAGCGTGTCTGAATGGGGTTCAGAAGGTCGCAGGTTCGAATCCTGTCGCCCCGATATCAACCAAAGGCTGGTCAAAAGACCGGCCTTTTTTCATTGATTTGTAGGATTTACACTGCAGAAAACAGACCGAGGAACGACATTTTTCGGATAAGCCAAAGCACAAATCGTGTATTATTTGGTTCAGTTAACATTCATTGTGATTGATCTGCTCTCTGAGGTTTTCATATGACTTTGTTCAGACTAATATGTTGAGTTATTGATCACGTGAACATTCCAGCGCCAATTGTGATGCAGCAATCTTCAACTGCATCAGATCCGACATTATCCGCAATTCATGCGGCAACCAAGTCCCCTAAAGTGGTTACCGCCGCGGCAGCTGTAAAGGATGCAATTGCGTTAGCAAAAACAGGTCGGGCGACATCGCCTGGACAGCTGAGCATCGCCCCCTGGCTAGGCTCCCCCAATGGTACTACCGAGGAGTTTCTCTTTATCCAATCGCTCGATGCCGGGGGAAGACGGAACGCACGTATCGCTTCTCTGGATGCAACCTTGTTTGATGCAAGAGTCACGTATTCGGAAACGCTAGTGACCGTTTATGTCCAAGTACTGTCGCAGATAGCAAAACTCGCAGCAGCAAACAGAGTATATGTGTACTCCCTCCAAGTTGAGCAAAATCTGGCCATGTCTCTTAAGCTTATCGAGTCTCAAGTCTCCGCTGGTACAAAACCAGGTAGTGATCTTGAATTGGCTCGGGCTAACTGGAATGAAGCGCGAATAGCATCGCAAATGGCATCAGAAAGCGTTGCCACTATCAATTTACATTTGAGATCCTTCGGACTCGACACTAGTAACCTTGATACGACCAGCATTGCCAGTGCCATCCCAAGCACATTGAATCTTGTAGAAACCGATCTCCTAGAACAACGAGCAGCCGCCACAATTACAAAACTCTCAGCGGAGCGACGGATGGCATCGGCTTCTAGTCAAGCCGATGTTTCGATGGTTCTTCGCTCACAGAACTTTACGCGGAACTTCACACCAAACGACCGGGGATTTGCAGTACAGCTGTCGATCCCTATCGACCATGGATCGATTAGGTCAAATGTGGCGACAATTGAAAGTCAGATTTCGAGCATCGAGATGCGGACGAAAGATGACCGATCAAAACAAAACGCGCGACGCAAGTCAATAGAAGCAACGATAGCCAGCATCGAGACGGCTATCGCTAACACACAGCAATCAGTCATCACCCCGATGACAGATTACGTTGCCAAGATGCAACGTGCTTATACCGCTGGTACGGTTACCGTGACGGCTTATTTAGATGCCCAGCGTTCACTCCACGAGTCAATTCATAAATTAATGACTCTTCGGGATCAACGGGATCAGCTCAATGTGCAGCTCATCGAACAAGGTGGGATGCTCCCAAAGCAGTTGGTTATCCTTAACAAGCAAAGCGACAGGAAATGAAACAAAGAACTTCCCGT
>JAURHZ010000093.1 GCA_030833025.1 Armatimonadota bacterium | reverse complement strand
TCGGGCACCTCCACCGCCCGCAAAGCTTTCCAAAAGGAGCTGAAAATGGTGGGCATATCCGCTACTCGGGCAGCCCCATCGCCCTCGGCTTCTCCGAAGGTAGCCACCAAAAGGCGTTCCAAATCATCGATATCGATGCATCCAATACCCTCACCATCCACACGCTACCCATTATCGGTAACCGCCGCCTCGTTCAGCTCCGGGGCACTATCCAGGAGCTTGAGCGAAAGATCGATGACTTGGCACAACCCACCGATGATGAGCTTCAGCCATGGGTTGAGCTGGTGTTGACATCAGATGAAACCTTCCAGAGCGCCGATAGCCTCTCCGCAAGCCTTAAGAAATATGTGTCATCAAAGGGCTACGCTCCTGTCGGAGGCGTTCAGCGAGAGATTCCCGATGGCGGTTTTTCTACAGTGACCGAACGCACCACCGATGAGCTTCTCTCAGAATTGGACATCATCCGTGGGAATGAATACGGCACGATTCAACACCTGATGGAGCGCTTAATGCCTCGAAACGACAACCCAAGCGAGTTCGATGCACTTCTTACACTGCTGCGAACCGATGTCCTCGAACCAAGGAGTAATGGCTGATATGAAACCCATCAAACTGACCATCGAAAATATCAACTCGCTCCGCGGCCGCCACACAATTGATTTCACAGCTGGCAACCTCGCAGGCTGCGGACTCTTTGCCATCATCGGGCCGACCGGGAGCGGGAAAACCACCATCCTCGATGCCATCACCCTCGCGCTCTATGGGCAGGCCTGTCGCTACGGCGGGAAGTCATCGCCCACCGATGTGATGACAACAAACACGGCGATCAGCGAAGCGACGCTGCTGTTTGCCTGTGGGGACACTACATATGAGGCATCTTGGAGGCTGCGCCGTGCCCGAGGGGCCGTAGATGGCGCATTGCAGAGTCCAGAAGCCAGCCTGAAGCGTGTTCTGAGTGATGGCAACATCGAGGTCATCGCAGAGCAGGTTGTCAAGGCACGCGCAGCGGCTGAAAGCATTCTCGGCCTTAACTTTGAACAGTTCCAACGAGTCGCATTGCTGCCACAGGGGGAATTCGATCGCTTTCTAACCGCCAAGGATGATGAACGCACCCAGATTCTTGAAAAGCTTACGGGAACCGGTAAGTACCGCGAAATCGGAGAGGCAATCCGCAAGGCATTCAAGCAAGCTGCTTCAGCATCAAAATCGCTGCGAGATAACATCACTGGCCTGGAGATTAGCTTGCTCGAACCAGATGACCTCAAAGTTAAAACGGATCGCCTGGCCACCTTGAATGTTCTTGTACCTAAAGCCAAGAAAGAAGCCGATGACATTGCAGCACGTGCAAAATCTGCTGCTGATTACATCAAAGCAATAAAGGCGGAATTCAGCTTTAACGCGGAACTGACCGCTGCACAGGCATCGGTGAAAGCACATCAGCCAAACGTTGACCGACTTGCCCGCTTCCGTACGCTTAAGCCTGTGTACGATGCAAAGCGTGATCTCACAGGTGCAACAGTGCGTTTAACCAAGGCCGAAACAGATCACAAATCTGCCATTGCGACAGCGAGTCAAGCCGCAGCGGTTGTGGCAGTGACCCGTGCACAAGTTCTCCGCTACGGTCGGGAAACGATGCAAAATGGGTTGATCACAGCATCGCGTGCGGCCGAAGCAATCGCCTGGCAACCTTTTGTATCTATTTCAGATGACATCGCTGTGATTCAGCCTATCGCACAAGACCTAAACGCCATTCGGACTGCATTACCTCAGGTCGGGCGTAGCAAGGCAGATGCCGAAAAAGCATGGCAGTTGCTCTGGCAGAAGATGACCGAGGTCCCGACGATTGTTGAGGCCGCTGGTCTTGATGCAGAACCTGAGACGCTTGCGGCCCGTGAGGCGGCGGCGAGTGCTGTGGAGCGCGCATACACATCGATGCTTGCTAATCTAGATGACCAAGTTACACGTGAGCGCCGCACCGTGGATGCACTGATGCAAAGCATCGCGAGCCTTTCCAAGGTTGCCGAACTCGAACAACAGCTTCAGAACGGCAAGGATTGCCCGCTGTGCCGGCAGATAGTCGTAACGGCGCCTGCAACGGGAACATCCGCAACGGAGCTTATTGATGCCAACGCAAAACTTACCGCAGCGCAGGCAGAGCTCAAGCGTCTTGAAAGTCGTGTGAATCGTGCTGGTATCTTGCACGCAAGCCTGACCAATGACAACGGGCTGATTGCAAACTGGAAGGCTGCCACAGCGCGTACGGCATCGGATGCATCACAATTAAGTGCAACACTAAAGGCCGTAAATCTGTCCCCAGACGTTCAGAACATCGCGAATATCGATGACCACCTTGCAGCACTGATTAATGTGCTGACTTACACCGCAGCGGAAGTGTTACTACGCCGGGTTCAGGCGGATGGCCGGGATGCAAATGATGTTGCCGCCGCTGAGCAACCAGCCCCGACATGGAAATCGATGGATAAGGCTGTTGAGGTTTACACCCGTCATATAGATACTCTGACCAAGGCCGATTCTGCAGTAAGTTCTGCATTGGAGCAGGTGGCGCAACAGACCGCGGCTGTAAAACTGGCAACTGAGCTTTACAACGCGCAGCTAGCCGAACATCAAGTCGATAATCCTACCGAGCTCGATGCCATTAGCCTCACAGATAACGAATGTCGGGTGATTGAAGCGCAGCGTGAAACTCTCATCAACGCTGAGCGACTTTTGGTGGGCAATCTCCAGAATGTACGACAAACGCTCGCGGCCCTGGAAGCCGTGCAGCCACCGTTGCCTTCGACACAGGAATTGGTGGATGCAATTGCTGCGGAGGCGAACGCAAAGCGTCAGGCATCAAATGATGCGATTGCTGAGCAGTCATCGCTGGGAGAGGCCGTCAACAACGATGCAAAGATTCGCTCCCAGCTCTTAGACCTTGAGCGTCAGCTTGCAGAAAAGGGGATAAGCGAAGGCCGTTGGAAACTTCTCGATGAGAAATTCGGTGGAGATAAGCTGACCCGTCTTGTGCAGCGTATCGGGATGGATGCACTGCTTGGCTACGCAAATCAGCGCCTGCAGTCGTTCAGTAATCGCTATCAGCTACGCGGTGTCGACACGGATGGACTTGGCATTTTAGTGGTGGATCGACGCAACCTGGATGCCACGCGGGTTACATCTAGCCTCTCTGGTGGCGAGAAGTTCCTGACATCCCTAAGCCTCGCCCTTGGCCTGTCCGATATTGCCAGCCGCTCAGCACGTATCGACAGCCTCTTCATCGATGAAGGCTTTGGCACTCTCGATGCTGAGACATTGGAAACTGCATTGTCAGCACTACAAATGTTGCGGACGGACACGGGTCGGCAAGTGGGCATCATTTCCCACGTCGGGGCGTTACAGGAACGGCTGCAGGCGCGGATTGTTGTGCAACCAAACGGGGATGGCACCAGCAAGCTTGTCGTTACCTAAGTCAGCCTTAGCGCCAACTCCAACACTCTCTGCTTGACACCCAGAGAGTGTGTTTCTTTAAATGACCCTGTGACACAGCGTTTCATAGGGAAGGGACATCTTATAAGCGACCATCGGTAAAGGCACTCAACACCGTTGTTGTGACTAAAATGTCATACTTGCTATAGAAAAATGTTATTTCTTATTTACGGAGCGCGATTATTGCCTGAGGTTTCGACTACGAGTAACCGACAGTTAATACATACGTAATATCTCTCCGCTCGTCATTAGCGGCTGGATAGTAACGGTGATGGCTGTACGATTCATAGGGTAAAGGTCAATGCGAAAAATACTACGCCGTGCGTCCCGACGCGTGTGGAATCTTGCTGGAGAGGCAATGCACTACCGCAAGCCTGACTTATCAAGGGCTGGCTATGTTCGCTCATTCCCTCATCAACATGTCGTGGAGACCGTCCGCCAGCAGCTATCAAAATCCCGTCAACTTTCCGGCACAGGTGTGACTAAAAATGACTACCTGGATGTCGCTGAGGGTATTGCTCGCTACTTCGCCAAACATCAACAGGAATCCGGTGAGATTATCGATCCGATTGATGGACTGGAACATCAATACAGCACCCCATGTTTCGCACTTGTGGTCGCGATTCTACACAAACACGACCGTGCATCCGATCTCGTCGGATACGCCTGGAACGCGCTTTTAGCCGCATCCGATGCTGTGTCTCAAAACCGGGCCGCCGATAACCACGGTGACTTCTACCTCTTCAATATTGTTCAAGCACTGAAGATCCTTCGGGAAATCTATCCATCGGATATCCGAATTGGTGTCGTAGAGGGGAGAATCCGTAAGGTCAACCCCACGGATGCGTATCGCTACATCTACACCCCCCAGCGGAAACACCTACATAACTGGAACATCATCTCAAGCTGTGGAGAAATTCTTCGAGAGCAAGCTGGCCTCGGAAATGCCGCATTTCATGACCGCCATATGGAGCTCCAGCTTCTGAACTTCACCGCGGATGGCATGTATGTAGATCCAAATGTCCCAATGGTCTACGACCTCTTCCCACGTTTTTTCTTAGAAGTCACGCTCCAAAGCGGCTACAACGGTCGCCATCGGGATGCTATTGACTTGCTGCTCGAGCGCGGGGAGCTGATGTCTCTCCTCATGCAGTCACCATCAGGTGTTCTGCCAACTGGAGGACGGACAAAACAGCACACGTGGGGCGACATCCAGCAAATCACGGTCTTTGAGCTCGCCGCACGCCGATTCGCGAGGCGTGGAGACTATGTCTACGCAAATGCATTTAAGCGCGGTGCACACTTAGCATTTGCATCTGCTCTCCGATGGCTACGTGCATCCGGTGAGTTCCAAATCATCAAAAACCATATCCAACCCGAAAACCGCCACGGCTACGAGGTCTACTCGCATCACTCGCAGTACAACCTGTTACCAGCTACGATGCTTGCGCTTGCGGCAGATTTTGCGGATGACAGCATCGATGAAGGTCCGACGCCATGCGAGGCTGGAAGTTATACTCTCGACCTCCCTGCGTTCCATAAAGTCATTGCTAACCACCACGGAACTGGCATTGTGATCGATACAAAGGCTGACACCCGCTACGATGGCACCGGCCTCCTCCGTGTCCACCAGGCCGGCGGAGATCCAATCCTTGGCCCCAACGATGTCCCAGCTGCGGATGACTACCCTATGAATATCGGGGTTGCGTGGCGCGAATTCCCCGGCGGCGACTGGGTACACCTCGCTAGCCACGGGCAACATACCGACATCATCACAAAGCTCGCTGCATCCGATAGCACCGATGGAACACGAACCATCACCATAGTCTATTCGATTCCGTCATCCGGACATACCATCACCGAGCGTTACGACTTGTCACTGACAGGCGTGGATGTCAGCATTAACGTGGATGGTGCTGTCGATGCACTGACGCTCACCTATCCATGTCACATTTCAGATGGCAAGCTATCACCGCAGATACTTGTGGAAGGAACCGTGTTGCAAACATCTATCGATGGAACAACACGTACCTACTCGGTCACGACCCCTGGTGCTAGTCCGCTGACGATTCAGGATGAGAAAGTCGCTTACAGAAATGGCTATGTCCAGTGTGTGACGTCCACCATTCCTGGCCGGACCATCCAGTATTCGGTTATGGATGGCAGCCTCTCCGCCCCAGCAGGCTTTGGCATTGGGCGCGGTGTTGGCCGCCTTTCGCCAAATATCTGAGTCACGTTCCTTAGTCGATAGTCTTGTACAGCCAAAGTGCGGCACATAGCGTGAGCGCATGCGGAATAAATGCGCTAAGTGGTGCGGGCAAAAGACCAGCTCCAGCTGCTGCCTGAAGTAGCAACAGCGTGTTCCATGTAACAAAAGCCAAAATGATGCTGACAAGTATCCCTGCAAAGCTTCCGGCCTGACTAAAGCGGATAGCCAGCGGCGGGCAAATGATGGCAAAGGCAAGGCACATTGTAGGGAGAGCGATGCGAAACCATAGCGATGCCTCGATCCCATTTAGCTTGGCGATATCGCCCTGATTGCGTGCCGCACGGGACATCGTGGCAAGCTCGAGGAGTGTCCGCGTGCTAGCATCCCCGCCTATCAGGCTCGGCACACTCACAAAGTCGAGCGTTACAGCAACATCCCGTGTCGCAAATCCAACTTCACTCTCCAGCATCCCCTTCGGTCCATACGTGTGCAGCACGCCACCCTTTAGGAGTAAATGGCCGCGGGTGTAGATGCCGCTTGGTGCGGTAATGACCGATGACCCTTTGACAATGATGACATCGATGAGCTGGCGTGCAGCCTTACCGGCGGGCATCGATGCACTGAAGGCCACCAACTGCCGCGTTTTTGCATCCGGAAGTGCACCCGCAAACAGTGTTTCCTGAGGACTGCTGAAAACGGGCTGGCCACCGGCGGCGATACGCGGCGCGATGTCTGTGAGGCCAAGCGCGATGATGGCTAAGACTGCGCCCATGACGGTGAGTGAGCGGTGGATCTGCGGAAGGCGCAGACCGGAAGCGCGCATCGCGATGGTTTCGTTATCCCGGCAAATACGGTTGGCCGCGAGGGAACACCCAAGTGCGCACGCAATCGGCATCGCGAGTGAAATCACTTGAGGCAGCGCACGAAGAATACGCATCCCGAGCAAATCCGGCGACATCCCCGACCGGCCCGCGCCGCCGAGCTCCTGCTGTAGCTGGAGGAGGATGATCATTACGGTTGCGATGAGCAGGCTGAGGATGAGTGGTAACAGCGCTTCGCGCAGCACATAGCGGTCTGTTCGTGTCATTCCGCCCTCCGGATTCCGATAAGGCCAATTATGACAAGGATGCCTGCCGGGAGAACGGTAATCAAAATCGGCGGGATGATGCCACGGATGGAAAGTGTCTGCAGCACGAACAGGCCGATTTGTGATGCGGCAACGAGTGCAAGGGCACCTACGACGGCGGCAAAGGGTCCTTGATTCCGTGTTCGGATGGCGAGTGGAATGGCGCAGAGGGCGAGTCCGATACAGATGAGCGGGATAGCAGGCTTGCTTTGTAGGGCGGTCTCGAGCTCACGTCGGCGCTGTGGCTCTGCGGAAAAGCGGAGCATTGACTCAATATCCGCCCGCGAGCGGTTTTGGAGCTGTTCTCCGCCGCTCGTAATGACACCACTTTGAAAATCTGCATTCAGCGCGAGGAGCTGTCGGTCTGCGTGGGCATCCCAGATGGTCCGTCCATTACGATCGAGGGCATGAATACTGGCATCATTAAGAATCCAGGTGCTGTTGCGGTACTCGGCGGTTGGGGCGATGGTGATGCGGGCTGAGCCGCCATCCGTACCGCGGTCAAGCACCGTAACCTGTTCCATTTTGAAGGCGGTTCGGTCAAGCTTTCGAGTCTTCCACCACGAGAGGGTGATGGGACTGACATTGAATGTGAGGGAGCGGTCAATGGTCGTGCTTGGCAGCGCGGTCAGCCAGCCCTCGACATTGGTTTGCGCGGCCCATGTCCGTGGAACGATGCGTTCGGTGAGTGTAGAAGCGACGATTGCACAGCTGCACCCAAGGGCGATAACCGGCGCCGCCTGGCGGATGATTGGGATGCCAGCGGCGCGGAGTGCGATCGTTTCGCCATCCCGTGTCAGGCGCGACCACGCTAGACCTGGTGCGAGTGCGCATGCAACTGGGAGGGCAAGCTGCATCGCGGTGGGAATATTCAAGATGAGCAGGCGACCGACGAATGAGAGCGGCCAGCGTTCGCGGAGGAGCTGTTCGAGGATGGCATAGAGGGTGTTCCCGACGAGCATCACGAGAAACAGGAACAAGCCGATGGCCAGCGGCGTGATGAGCTCGCGGGTGATCATTCGGTCGTGGATGCGGAACACTGGCTAGATTGTACGGGGTGGGGTGGGGTGCGCCAACTTGAGGTTGGAAAAGGTTGGTGTGTCTATACCCACTGCGTGTAAAGTGATACACTGAACCCAGTGAATAGACATCTTTTGCACCTGCCTCCGTTTGTAATAAAGCCATCCCATGTGCCATCCGCGTTTGTCGTGGCCCAGGGAGAAGACACGGTTGCGAACAAATTAATCATCACGGGCAAGGATACCGGCCGGGAGCTGCGCCGGGCGATTGCGGCGTATGTTGAGGACTTGGAGCCATCGGGTGTCTGTGTCCTCGATATCGATTTGTCGGGTGTCCTGATGCTCGATGTTGCGGTGGCATTTGAGCTGAACAAGGCGCGGGTTGGTGTGCAGCTGATGGAGGATGGCATCGGGTGCTATCTGGTATTGCGGGGAGTCAGTGTTCAGCTGCGTGAGACGTTGCGAGCATTAATGCGTTATTTGGAAACAGTTTGG
>JAURHZ010000092.1 GCA_030833025.1 Armatimonadota bacterium | reverse complement strand
CTCAACGATGGTTTCTACGACCCG
The DNA here is from genome assembly GCA_030833025.1 of Armatimonadota bacterium. Classification (GTDB taxonomy): domain Bacteria; phylum Armatimonadota; class Armatimonadia; order Armatimonadales; family Armatimonadaceae; genus CAIRTT01. The sequence continues at coordinate 8,329 of JAURHZ010000092.1, read as the reverse complement.
GAATTCCACGGTGCGGACTGGAAGGCACTCCATGCCAAGTACCGCCCAATGGCCGCATCCGCTGCCGATGCAATGGACTTCGGAGATGTAATCCGTCTCCTGATGGGGCATCTGAACGCTAGCCACATCGGCTACACACCATCCGCAGGTGGAGGTATGGGTAGCCGCTCCGAAGGTGCCGAGGCTGGTCCAACCGGCTTCCTCGGCATCGTATGGGATGAAGCCTATGCCGGTCCCGGGATGAAAGTGGCTCGCGTGGTCGCTGGAAGCCCAGCAAGCAAAGCCGGGCAGAAGGTCACTGTTGGCGATGTCATCACGGCCATTAACGGAACCGAAATCGACAAATCTAGCGACATCGATGCACTGCTAGAAGACACCGTTGGCGAAAAGGTCACGCTTGCAGTTCGCGGTGTAGATGGAACAAGTTCGCCGCGAACTGTCATCGCAGGCTCCTATACAAGTGTCTCTGCGTTGCTCTACGATGAGATGATTGCGAACCGCAAGAATCGCGTCCATGAGCTGTCGGGTGGCAAGCTTGCCTACCTCCATATCAAGGGGATGGATGGCGTTAGCCAAGACAAGTTTGAGCAAGGTCTCTATGCCGAAGGCTACGGCAAGCAGGCCCTCCTCATCGATGTACGTGACAATGGTGGTGGATCAACGGCAGACTACTTGTTGACGATGCTGCATCAGCCACGGCATGCCTACACCATTGGGCGTAACGGAAAACCAGGCTACCCAATCGACCGCCTGCCGTTCTACCCGTGGCTCAAGCCTGCGGCATTGCTGACAAACCAGAATGCCTACTCGAATGCTGAGATCTTCTCGCATGCATTCAAGCAGCTTGGTCGCGGGCCTGTGATTGGAACACCAACCTTTGGTGCAGTTATTAGCACGGGTGCTGCGTCATTGCTGGATGGCTCAACTGTCCGGATGCCACTGCGTGGGTGGTACCGCATCACGGATGGTGTGAATGAGGAGCATACGGGTGCGGAAGTCGATATTCGTGTCGACCTCACCGTTCAGGATGAAATCCGTGGACTGGATCCACAGCTCGAAGCGGGTGTAAAGGCACTTCTCGAAGGACCAAAGGCTAAGCCTGTTCCTCCGGCAAAGCGTCCTCGCTACGAACGTAAGGCCAAGTAGGGACATCACCTAATGAAGACAAAGGAGCTATTGCGTGACCCCGGGTTTCGGAATGGCTTCTTTGTCACACCCCCGAATGATCCACACGGGATGCCGCCCGCACTGATGTGCTGGCCAGGAGCATCCACTCCTGATTGGTTGCTGCGTCAATGGAATTCGACATCGGATGTTTCCTGGTCCTGGATGCAGGAATACGGCCAAAATGGCTTCCGCTGGGACACCGAAAGCAAGTCGATTCGCTGGACAGATAGCAAGTCGCCGACCCTATCGCTCCACATGGATGGCATCGCGGAGTATGGCGGAAAACTTCGTGCCCCGGATGCACCTTGGGCGCATCTTTTGGTTGAGCAGGAGCTACATGTCCCGGAACGCATTTCCAACCTCCAAAAGTTGGTTTTCGGGTGTCAGACACAGGTTGAGAACTTTCATTCAGCCCCTGACCTTCGCCTTGAAAACTGGCACACCGCCCAGTGGCAAGCATTTGTGACGGTTCAAAATCGTGAGACAGGCCACCCTGGTTACGGTGACTTCCTCTGGTTCGGTATCCCATTCGTCGACACGCGCTATGCTCTCCCAAAACGCCATGCCGCGGGAGACACGGCAGGAAGCGGAAAGTTTATTTACACGCCAAGCGGGAATGAGTATTTCCGCGACCGAGATGCCTTTCCATTTGGTGAATGGGTACTGCTTGAGGTAGATATCCTCCCATTGATAAATCAAGGCCTCGATGCCGCATGGAAGGCTGGTTTTCTCCCGAAGAGCCGGGATCGCCGTCTCTTCGCCATCAGTAGCCTAAACCTTGGATGGGAGCTAACGGGCCCGCTGGTCGTCGGGGCAAGCCTTCGGAACTTCAGCCTACAAGCGGTGTCACGTGCCTGACCGCAAACACGGGCTCTCCAAAGGCGTTCGGAATCCAAATGACCTACCTGTAAAGCGGTGCCCAGCATGCGGGCGCGATTTCACGTGGCGGAAAAAGTGGGAACGTGACTGGGACACCGTCATCTACTGCTCAGACAAATGCCGCTCAGGAAACCCAAAACCGCGGTAACGGTTGGCGACTACTCAGGGCTTGTAAAGAGCATCTCACGCTGCAGCTGTATCAACTTGCGGAGTAAATGCTCAGCCATTTCCTCATCGACAAGCTTTGTTGGAGGCGCATTCAAAACGATATCCGTAAGTGCATCCAGCTCAGCAGGTGTCATGCTCAAAACAACGTTTTCGTCACTTGCCGTTTGGACACGCGTAGCCATTGACGAAGCCGGTTTACTCTCCGAATGCCCTGTTGGTACGATTGTCTCTGGCGATAACTCGAACATTTCTAACTCTAGGATGCCAATCTACGGCATTTAGTTCTACTAAATACCTTGTGTGTGAACTTGTTCACTTTGACTAGTAGTATCAGCAAGCACTTCCTGCTACGTGAGGGGGATTTTCTATTTCCGTAAGCCAATCGTCACCTTACCGCGGCAGCGCAAAACCATGACTTCGCTTGGGCGTTCGGTTTTCAATCGCTCAAAGCTTCCACTAACGACTTCGATGCGTGTCGCCCAAGGACCCGTTATTGTGACCGTGGATTCGTCCGCCCACGGACGAAGCTCCCACTTGTCACCGCGAAGCCCGCTGACATCGCCAGCAATATGGATGCTTCCCATTCCGGGTTTTAGGCAGTGACGGGTATAAATCGGTCGGTCCATAGCCCGGGATGCTGGGAACAACAACGTCATGGGGGTAATCGCAGGATCCGACCGTAACTGAGCTTCCAGAATAAAGCTGTCCGGGAGGAGCCCTTGTCGCTCACGGGCTGTGCGCGAGATCGCAGCCCCTGAAACCGCCGGCCAGGCTTGCTGATAGCCACTGGAAATGATGCCATCCGCGATGAGCTTCCAACGCGGATCACGGTCGTGGAACCAGAGATCAAGCAGTGCATCGGCGTAGACAAGACCACACCACTGAACCGGGAGGCCAATCCAATTCGGAGCGACCCAGTTGGATGCACCGAGCACCGCAATCGTCGCATATTGCCCAACCTGCCCCGTGTCCGTCGGGCGGTCAAGATAGACAAACGGGACACCCGACCAGGCCCAATAGCGTGCCTCATCAAAAAATTCTCTATCACCCGTCAGCTCGTACCCGAGGACATTGGCACGAAGCATGTGCGCGCTGGCGAGGATGTCCGGAGTGTGCAGAGGAATCTCCCAGGTCTGTGCACCTCGGGGAACCGTATTGCTGTACTGCCGATTCACTTTCCGCAGCATTGCTATGGCTGCAGCTGTCAGTGCGACATCACCAGACTCACTCGCTGCATTCAGTGCATGCTGGATGACATTTCCTGTCAGGCCATTTGCATGCTGCTCACGGCTGGTTCGCGCAAAATCAACCTTACCCTTGCGGTAGCGCACCTGTCCATTGCTGCCTAGTTGCTCCAACGCATCCCGTCCGCTGCTACAGGCTCCGCGGATATATGCGTTGATGTCTCCGTATTGCAGCGCAGGCGCCATCGTTCGAATATGCCCAATGCCACCCGATGCTCCAGCATTGAGAGCTTTAGATGACCGTTTGGCAACATCGGATGCCTTCGTGGACAAACCCGCATCCCGCTTTTGCATCGTGGTTGAAATCCAAGCAAGCGCCAGGCTGGCATCCGGAGCGGCTTGAAACGCAAACTCTCCGGGGAACGCATGCCTGAATCCTGCCGGAGATTGTGCTGCTGATTCGAGTAAGCCTGCCCCAGCAAGGCGGGCATGTTCGAAGATGGTTACACGTTCGGGAACAGGTTGAAGAGGATGCTCGGCAATCCAGCGCTCGATGCTACCGAGCACCGTTTCACTCTTTGTTCCGCCACGCACTTGCAGCGTTGCGGAGAGGACAACCCCTGCGGCTAGCTGGTAGCCACGTTCAGGTACCAGACTCCCTGGGTCATGAGCGCCGGCTGGAAACAGAACACCCATCGATGGCTGCCCCGTTCCAAAATGGCGATCAGGGACATCGAAGAATGGACTGACTCGGTCAAACCGTACATATGAAAGCGAGAGCCACTGCTTATCGGTCTGTTGGATGGCCATCATCGGGATCGTCGGCTGATGCCGTAGCGGAACTTGGCGATTGTGCTCATCCGTTTCAATATCAGCATCACTTGAGCTGGTGTCACGAGCATCCAGATACTCGATTCCTGGGAAAATCGCTTGGTGGAATGCCGGAGCCGCCATGTGCAACAAGAGGGCGGGGTAGTGAACCAGAGTGCGAGGCTTGTCGACTTGTAGCGAGACAGTGATGTCAAAGCCTCCAGCCTGCTTCGCCGGCACGACGCGGCGGGAAATCTGCCAGGTTGCTCCGCGCTCATCGAGAAATGTCGCCCGGCTCACCAACGATGTTTCCGAAGCTTCAACCACCGCCGCAAGGTCGGTCAGGTCTGACCACGTGACAGCACCCTGAGGCGTCTCCTGCCATCCGAGACGCGGATGCGTTGTCGCAAACGCAATACGCTTTTCACGAGCATCGATTCGGACATTGGCAAAGCGCGACCCAACATGCAACGAGAAGACACCACTTTTGATAGATGCTGAGAACGAGCCATCATCGCTGACTTTACTGCTTGGCGGCTGACTCAAAACCGCCCGCGGCGTGATCCCAACTTCCTGGATAACCGTTCGCGTCCCGGCATCCCCAGGAGGATCAATTCGCAGCTGAATACGTTTCCCACTGATACCCGGCAGAGGTGCTTGCACATCCAGCCACTCACCCGGACGTACCGGCATCCGCAAAACCTGACGCTCCGTCGGTCCGCGTCCATTCCCTGGTTCCCACCAGTACACCTGAAGCGTCCCATGGGTTGTGCTGCGCATGCGGACACTCAGCCAAAACGGTGTGTTCGCTGCAAGGTCAACCACAGGCCCGGTCGCAAATGGATCTGGACCGCTTGGAATGAACTCGATGCCATCCCGGGTGTCCCGCACGGCTTCAAGGTCATGAAGCCCGCGCCACTCAAGGGCCGCACCACGCTTTGTTAAGTCAATCAGGACAGTTCGCTGCATCGGTTTGCTCCTAACTGATTCTACGGGTAGGAATCCGACTCTGTGACCGGAATGCACTGCGGGTGACCACAGGGATTGTGACTACCACTACATTCCCGGATGCAGGTATGCTCGGTACATGACTTGGATTAAGACCATTTCTCCACGCGATGATTCGACGGTGATGGCAGCTGCGATGGAAGCGCGTAAGGCATTTCCGACGAGCTACTCAGATGGCTCAGCCGATGGGGATGTCCCGCCGGCCATTCTCGCCGACTCGATTGTGCTCAGCCACTCAATCTTTCCCGACATCATGCAGCATATGTTTATGGGCATCGGGAAAATGATGTCCGATGACCTTCCCCTAACGCGCCGGGAGCACGAGCTGATTGCAACCGTCACGAGCGCGGCAAATAGCTGCTTTTACTGAAGTGTGTCTCACGCAGAGTTTCTGCGTGTCGAGACCTTGGATAGCGGGTTTGCGGATGCTATCCGCAAAGACTGGCGCACAGCGCCCGGCTTGTCATCGCGTGAAGTCGCGATTCTTACGTATGTCGAAAAGGTGACCAAGACACCATCGAAGATTGTCCCAGAGGACCTTTCGCCTCTCCGCGAGCAAGGTCTGGATGACCGTGGCATCTTGCAGGCACTCATGATCTGTGCATCATTTAACTACCTAAACCGCATCGCAGATGGCATCGGTGTCGGCAAAGGAACCTTGGATACACCGCTGTTCCCGGATGGTATTTAGCAGGCTGATCACCGCTACTGCATCGAGGGTTCGGCCGACAACAATCGTCCGCCAGCGGCTGTTAGGGTAGACATGGTGTGGATGTATGTGCGTGTTCAGCGCATTGGGTACATCCACACCTTTTGGCAAAATGAAATCCAGCACGCCATTTCCATGGATGTGACAGAGCTCGCGGCCTTGAAACAAGGCTTCGCGGCCGCCGTAGCGGTGCGATGTTTCCGAAACCCCGGTTAGATCGAGTATCTGATTCCAGAGGCGTTCCTGAACCATGAAGCGCCGCGGGGTGACCGTGAGCGCCCAAAGCATGAGCATCGCATCGAATATGGCGGGTGCCCACGGAAACACGCGTTGCACCCACGCAAAGTAGCGTGCCAGAAACCCCAGAAGCCGCATCGCTACGAGTCCAGCACTATTTCTTCTTACCCTTTTTTACGGCAGGTGCTGGTTTCGACTTGCTTACCGGCTTGGTTACGGGTTTTGCGGAAGCCTTTGCCTTCGGTTCTGATTCGTTCGTCGGCTTTGCTGTCGGCGCATCAGGCTTGGCTTCCGCTGGCTTTGTCGTCGCTGGCGTTTCTGTTACTGGCTTTACGGTGGCTTTTACGGGGACACTTTGCTCAGCTACGCGGCGTTGCAGGAACCCGATGGCGTCTGCAGTGCTCACGCCCGCCAAATCAAGGACGAAACCGTTGCGCTCAATCAGCTCCGCTTTGGACGCTTCATCTGTCTCGTCTTCGTCGTATGCTGCCATCACATCGGATGAAAGCTGGTCAGAAATCCACGCCGCCAGACGCTCCTCATCTGGGCGGAGGAGGTGAGGATCGTTGACATCCGCTCCCATGCCCTGCCGCTGGAAGAAGTCCGCAGGCTGAATAAAGCTCAATGTGTCCTTTATCGCTGGTTTCTTGCGTTTTTGAGGTTTCGGGAACTGCTGGATTGGATTAGAGTCAGGCTTTGTTGGGTCGAATTCTTCTGCCATTTCATAACCATAGTTCCAGACCTCACCCGTCCAGCCTTGCCAGAGCGTTCCTTGGTAGGTCACGGATTGCGACTGAATGACAGGGACAGGGAGCTGCGATCGCTTCAAAACCAGATCGATGCGGTTCATGAAATTGTCCCGACGACCTTTTAAGTCCTTTGTCCAAGCGCGATTGACGGCGTAGAAGTTGTACGATCTACGGTCAATCAAACTTTCAGACAGCATTGTGTCAAAGCCCATATCCTGAACGATGTCGGCTGGGTCCATTTGTTGCGCTTTGACAAAGCGTGTGCGTGCACCGAGGGTACCGCCACCGGACCAGATACCGCCTTCGCCATAAAGGTTGTTTTCGGCGCCGTAGCCGGGAGCCGAGAGGTCATGTAGTGCAACCCACGCGACGCCAGGGAGGCTTGCCAGTAGCTCGAGACGCGTGACAACTGCCGTTGGGTCGACGGCTTCAGGAACGATGTAATCTGCGCGGCGGACTTTGTCGATGATAAAGCTCATTCCCGGCACGGTTTCATTCAACTCACGGGCAAATTTCGAATTCGCCCAGGCGCGGCTTGTCTCACCCGTCAGTGCGATGTCTCTAGGTGCGTTTGGAACGGCGGCTTCACCGTGGAGCGGGCTGACAACGGGAACCAGCTTTAGCCCAGCTTTCGCGACTGCATCCGCGAATGTGCGCAATCTTGTGATGTCACCGTACACCGGTGCATCGGTGAAGATGTGCGTAAGCCCCCGCTTTGTTGCGGTTTCGATCAACAACGTTGTGGTTGCAGCATCCTGTGGAAGGCCAATATAAACGCTACGGACAGTGTCTCGCTCCTGCCACTTTAGCGGCTCAACGGGGATGTCTCTGTTTGCATCCGGGCGGAGGTCTGCTGCGTCAATGCTCGCGACTTCAAAGAATGCACCCGTCGCAGGCACAAACATCTCGCCGACAACATTCATTTGACCCTGTGCTGCATCCGGGGCAAACTTTGTCCCTTGCACTTCCTTTGGCATTTCAGCCCAAGCTTCGCGGGCCTGCTTTTGGTAGGCCTCTGGAAGGGATGTCAGCGGGAGTTTAAAGTCATCTTTACCAGACTCTGCTGCTTGCCAAAGAGCTTCCGGGAGGTTGCCACCCCAGCCTCTACGGATAGTCGGGAGTGGGTTCTTAGCCGACAGCTTTGCACGCGCGATGCGCCCTTCGGTTGCATTTGCCTTTTGCTTACCGGCCATTGGTGCCATAAGGCGCATCATGTCGCCCATCTGACCTGACATCCGATAGCTTTCCGGGATGAGGTCATCGGTGACAATATAAACGCGCTCATCGCCATCTCCAAGCTTGCGCACCGTTCCGTGAATAGCCCGTGTGATGGCCTGAAGGACATCCCCAGCTTTGGCAGAGTCACCTCGTGTTAGCACCGAGAGGCTTGCAAAGCGCTTGTCGCATACCAGTGGTAC
>JAURHZ010000091.1 GCA_030833025.1 Armatimonadota bacterium | reverse complement strand
AAACTGGTCTATACGAATGGCTCCGTTTATCGCGTTGTCATCCAAGGTTTACTTTGTCCTCTCAGGTATTGCTCTCTGGGCTGCTGGTGTCCTGACACGCCCGCTCGGTGTTGTTGCACGGTATGAACCGCCATTTATAACGAGGGATGAGCTGGAACAGATTGTTGGAGAAACCGGTAAAACGGGTGCCATTGATGATGCCGAGGCAGAAATCATCACCCGAGTCTTTACACTATCCGAGCATGATGCGCGTGCGGTGATGACACCTCGTCCTGATGTCAGCGCAATCCCGGTAACCGCAAGCCTCTCGGATGCGCTCACCGCAATCGTTGGAAGTGGGCATACTCGCATCCCTGTCTACGATGGCACAATCGACAATGTGGTCGGCATTTTGCATGCAAAAGACCTCTTGAAGATACTCGCTCAGCATGTGGAAGCAGAGCGCTATGTTCCAGACTTTCATCTGCGACTTATCCTTAGACCTGCCGTTTTCGTTCTTGAATCCAACCCCGTGCCAGAACTCTTAACAAGCATGCGGCGAAATCAGCAGCAGATTGCCATCGTTCAGGATGAGTTCGCAGGCACGGAAGGCATCGTCACAATTGAAGACCTTCTAGAAGAAATCGTGGGGGATATTCGAGATGAACACGATGTCGATGAGCCTGCATTTGATGTAGATGCATCTGGTAAGACAGTGCTCGATGGCCGGATGCCGATTGAGCTGTTCAATGAGCGTTTCTCTGTTACGCTCCCGGATGACGACTACAACACCGTTGGCGGCTATGTGTTTGGGGCAATCGGACGTGAACTGGCTCCCGGAGATTCTGTCGATGTCGACGGAATACGCATTATCATCATGGCAACCTCTGGCCGTACGACAACACTACGGGTGGAGCCAACAGACGCGTAACTGACTCACACCACGCATCAATAAAAAAATCCCCCGCAAGATATGTATCCGGCGGGGGATTTTTCGTTTACTTTCCTGTCTTTGTCAGGAGCTCTTTGATTGCACGTTCCAGCTGTGGATCACGTCCGGCAAGATAATCTTCTGCCGGCCATTCGACATCGATGTCTGGCTTTTCGCCCACGTTTTCCATCGGGCTGCCATCCTTTCGGTATGTCCCTGCACCTGGCATCCGTGCGCTTGTGCCATCAATAAGTGGCAATCCCCAAGTCCAGATGACATAGCCTGGCGTTGGTTTGCCAATCAGTGTCGCTAGTCCCGTTGCACGCATGCCATACGGGAACATTTCAGCATTGGAAAACGAGTTCTCGCCCATCAGGACTACGATTGGAATCTTTGGGAATGTACGTGCTGCCCAGTCTGGAGGGCCGACTTTCGGATCACCATCCCGGGGCACATACGTGCTGTACGGTTTGTTTCCAAGCCAGCTGATCAGTCGGTCTCCGATGTTACCACCGCCATTTTCACGGACATCGATGACCATGGCTTCCTTGCCTTCAGCCCAGCTGAAGAACTCTTTTTCGAAGATGTTTTGGTTTTCACCGCCCATCCCAGCGATGTGCACATACCCGATGCGCCCATTGGTAGCCGACTCCACCTGCTTACGACGGGCATCCACACGGTTGCGATAGTTGATACCGCTCCACTCACCTGTTGAGAGCGGCCGGAATGTAACCGTACGCGCGCCATCCCGAACAGGCTTACTGTTGACAAGCAACGTTACATCTCGGTCACCGCGGTCCTGAAGAAGATCCCAAAGATTTTCATCGACACTGCAGTCTTTTCCATCGATTGCAACAATGAACTCACCCGGGTTCAGTTTAGTCTTGGCAAAGCTTCCCGGAGTACGGGGCGGAACAGTACGAATCTTGATTCCCGGGCCATCGTAGGTTTCATCAAATGTCACTCCAAGGTGCTTGACGCCGATGCTTGTGATTGGGGATGGCGCAGGACCAACCTCAGCATGGCTTGCCTCAAGCTCGCCAACCATCATGTTTAGAACCGTTGCAAACTCCTCTCGGGTCCCTACGCCACCGAGGAGCGGACGGTAGGTATCACGGAGTGCAGTCCAGTCACGACCATGAAAATTCGGGTCATAAAAACGTGTTTGATAGGAACGCCAGAACTGGGTGAATGCGACAGCACGTAGCTGGTTGATGTCCGTTTCGCCGCTTGCGGTAAAGGTAACTAAAGGCTGAGGCGTCCCGGGAGCAACGCCTTTGAGTGCAAAAATCTGACTGCCTCGGAGGAATGTAGCCGATTTTTCATCTGCAGCAAAGCGAAGCATACTTATCCCGCCGCCGCCTGTGATCTTGGTGATGTTCTTGCCATCAAAGCCACACGATGTGACATCACCATTCCCGATGAACAATACTCGTCCATCTTTCAGCACAGTGATATCGGATGTAGCACCAGGCACGATTTGGCGAATACGAGTGTGGATGTCCGTAAAGTCGATATCGACCTTGACACCGTCGAGCTTACCGATGGTCGTGTCGCCGTCATCTGAGCGGACATCTGCTTGCTGTAACGGAAGTGCGTAAAGCCCATCCCCATCGCGGTTGCTTGAGAAGAACAGGAAGCGCCCATCTGGAGACCACGCCATCTGTCCATGGAAGCTTGCGAGGCGAGTTACGTTCTCTGCAGGCTTACTGGCATCAATAGGGGCGATGTAAATGTCAGGGTTCCCTGTGATCGCAGACTCACGGGAGTAGGCGACAAAACGGCCATCCGGGGAGAAGCTGGCAAACCCTTGGTGCGCTGTCGGTACCGCCGCGACCTTTTTGGTATCTGTACCATCGAGAAGCGTTGTATACAGACCCGCGACCTCGCGCGAACCGCCAACCCAAAAGCTAACACGCTTGCCATCTGGTGTTAGTTTCGGTGCGGAGACAGCCTCTGCCTTGGTCCAAAGCGTCGTTACGCGCTTCGATGCGACATTTACGGAATACAGCTTGTCATTGCCATCACGGTCGGAAACAAACAAGATACTCTTGCCATCGGGTGTCCAGACAAAATCCCGGTCATAGCCAATCCAGTCTGTAACTCGCTCAGCAAGATCAGCATTTCGGCCCTTGGCTTTATCAATTGGGGCGACCCAAATGTCGTTGTTGACCAGGAATGCTACCTGTTTGCCATCCGGGCTTGGCTCCTGTTCCGAAACCTGATTATTACTGATAGTCCAACGGCTGACCGGGTTTGTCTTGTCATCTGCGGTGCCCGCGATAAGCGTAAGCTTTCTGGGGGCGCCACCGGTGGATGGTCTGACGTAAATATCGGTCCCATGTGCGAACGCGATATCGCCTGTTTTTACTGCGATAGATGGATAGCGGACACTACCCCCCGTAAATGCGGTTAAGCGCTGAGCCTTACCGCCATCTACGGAGATACTCCATACATTGGGCGTCTTATCAGCATTGTCAGTCCACTTTAGAGGTGGCTTACCAAACCACTGTGCGTTCGGAGTTTCCTCACCTGTAGTGACACAAATGATGGATTTGCCATCTGATGTCGGGCGTGGCCAGAGGTACTGCTGCTCGCCACTGGTGATCGCCGTACGCTTTTTGGTAGCGGAATCGAAGCGCCAGAGCTGGCTGGCTGCAGATCCTCGATAGCGCGGGCGCGTCCATGGAAAGCCATCCCGAGTGTAAACAACTTGCTTGCCACCCGCGAGCGGTGCTGCACTGCCAATACGCTTAAAGTCCTCCAGAATGCGCTGGACTTTTAGAGAATCTACATTGATGGCGTAAATGCCAGGGACATTCGATTCCCGGTTACCGGAAAAGTAAATGGATTTTCCATCGGGAGTCCAGTCCGTTGGCACCTCGGATGCGGGTGACTTTGTGATGCGCCTTGGGGTACCGCCTGTGCTTGGGACGATGTAAATGTCGCTATTGCCATTGCGATTGGATGAAAATGCGATCCATTTGCCATCGGGGGAGAAAACTGGGTTTCCATCGAATTCGGCATGCGCTGTCAGCGGAGATGCGGTGCCGCCGCCCGATGGCGCAATGTAGACATCCCCACGCCAGCTAAACGCGATACGTTTGCCATCCGGGGACAGTGCAGGGGCCTGCGCACCGTGGATAGCGACATCTTGTGCATACGAAAGTGATGGAACGGCGGAGATGCCGAGAGCGGTGATAGCAGCAATCGTCTTCATTTTTAAAGTCTATCGCGGTGCACAATTGTGCGTCATCTAATGGCCTAATTTGGATGCAAGAAGTGGTTTTAGGATGGTTACTAAATGTCATGCATTGGCACTAGCTTAGCTCAGCCCGGCTCTCATATCACTTAACTAACGGATTCATGCATTGTTCAGCATTCAAGAGGCGGGCTGACGGGAGGCTGTAATATAAGGAAGTGCCCGCAAGGTGCTCACTTTCTACCACTATGCCAACTCATCTCGATCCCTGTGTACTCGTATTATTCGGTGCAACTGGCGACCTCACCCGTCGTAAGCTCACACCGGCTCTCTGTGCCCTTCACTGTGATGGCCACCTCCCAGCTGGATTTCAGCTGGTCGCCTACGGACGGCGTGACAAGGATGATGTATCCTTTCGCGCTGATCTGCTGGCGCATATGCAGCAGTTTGCGCCGAAAGCAGAGATGTCCAAGTGGGATGAGTTTGCTAGTCAGTGCTTCTATGTGCGTGGTGAATTTGACGTCCAGAGTGACTATGATGTCCTTTCGGCACGCCTTGCTGAGTTGGATGAAAAGGCTGGTCGTCAGCGCAACCGCTTGATGTACCTCGCAATCCCACCAGAGCAGTACGAAAGCGTTGTGGGTAATCTCGGAGCTGCAGGCCTCACAAAGAGCGAAGGTTCTTGGACACGTGTCATCATCGAAAAGCCATTTGGCTACGATTTGCAGACATCCCGCCATCTCAACGATTCCCTCATGAAATGGCTTTCAGAGGACCAGATCTACCGTATTGATCACTATCTCGGTAAAGAAACCGTCCAGAACATCCTTGTGTTCCGCTTTGCAAACGAAATCTTCGAGCCACTCTGGAACCATAAATACATCGAAAATGTGCAAATCACCGTTGCTGAGCAAATCGGTGTTGAAGGGCGTGGCAACTTCTTCGATCAGACGGGGATGACACGCGATGTTTTGCAGAACCATGCGCTTCAGATTTTGTCTCTGATCGCGATGGAAGCTCCGGCGCGCCTCGATGCCAATGCCATTCGAGATGAAAAAGTCAAAGCGATTCGTTCCATTCGGCCGGTTGCGCATGATGAGGTCCCACATATGTCGGTTCGTGGACAATATGCAGGCTACCGCTCCGAGCCTGGTGTTGACCCACATTCATCGACTGAGACGTACGCCGCCCTCAAGCTTCACGTGGACAACTGGCGCTGGGGTGGGATTCCCTTCTACGTTCGGTGTGCAAAGGCGATGCCCCGTCGTGTCACTGAAGTCGCAGTACAGTTCCGCGCGGTTCCGCAAGTTCTGTTTGCAAAAATGAATCGCTCGGATGTCCAGCCGAATATGCTTGTCATTCGTGTACAGCCCGACGAGGGAATTCACTTGGAGATTGGTGCCAAGGAACCCGGTCCAACGATGGCGCTTCGACCAGTAAACCTAGACTTTACGTACGGCAGCGCGTTCCCGAATGCTCCGATTGCCGATGCTTACGAACGCCTGCTTCTGGATGCAATACGTGGGGATGCAAGCCTCTTTGCGCGTGGTGATGAAGTCGAAGCGGCATGGAAGCTGTTGACGCCAATCCTCGAGGCATGGGAACAACATCCAGCGGATGTGATGCCATACTTCACGGCAACCTGGGGGCCTGAGAAGGCAGATTCGTTGCTTGAACACGGTGCTAAGTGGCGGGAGCCATAGGATGAATAGTCCTGCGAACAGACCAAAAGTCATCATCATCGGTGGTGGCTTTGGTGGCCTTGCCGCAGCACGCGCGCTCAAAAACGCACCGGTCGATATCACCCTGATTGACCGAACAAACCACCACTTGTTCCAACCGCTTCTGTATCAGGTCGCAACCGGTGGACTGTCACCAACAGAGATTTCTGCCCCGATCCGCTCCATTCTCAAAGACCAGCGAAACGTGGCTGTACTCATGGCGGATGTCTGCTCTGTCGACCGTGCAGCAAAACAAGTCTCGCTCGTAAATCACGCGCCAATTGCTTACGACTTTCTCATCGTTGCAACCGGCGGGCGTCACCACTACTTTGGACATCCCGAGTGGGAAGCCTTGGCCCCAGGACTTAAGACAATCGAGGATGCCAATCGGGCTCGGCAACGGTTCTTAGGCGCATTCGAAGCAGCTGAAAAGGCTGAAACCGATGCCGAACGCAAGGAATGGCTGACATTTGTTGTGGTTGGCGGCGGTCCGACTGGCTGTGAGCTTGCAGGGGTACTTCCGGAAATTGCGCGAAAGGCTCTTGCTGGTGAATATCGCCGGTTTAAGCCATCCGATACACGCATTGTCTTGATTGAAAATAGCGCGCACGTACTTGATAACTTCCCAGATGATCTCCGTGTCTATGCCACCGCCGACCTCAAACACCTCGGTGTCGAGGTCATTCCACTACGGAAAGCCGCGGATATTCAACCAGACCACGTGATGCTCGATGATGGAACACGGATTCCGTGTCGAACCGTTTTTTGGGCGGCTGGAAACAGAGCCGGACCGATTTGCGCGACACTTGGGGCCGAGCAGGACCGTACGGGCCGAGTCGTCGTGACGCCATTTTTGCACCTGCCAGATGACACATCGGTGTTTGTAATCGGGGATGCCGCTCACGTGCGGTGGCTCGGGGATGGAACCGTACCTGGCGTCGCACCTGCTGCACGACAAATGGGTGAGTGCGCAGGAACAAACATCGAGAGACTGCTTGCAGGTATTACACATCTCAAGGAGTTTTCCTACATTGATAAAGGCTCGATGGCGGTGCTTGGCCGGAACAAGGCTATCGTCGCCGCAGGAAGACTACACTTTCATGGGGTGATTGCCTGGTTAATGTGGCTGTTTGTCCATATTTTGTACTTGGCTGGCTACCGTAATCGCCTGCTGGTTTTACTGGAATGGGCATATGCTTATGTAACTTACCGGCGCGGTGTCCGGTATCTGATAAAGGAACGCATAGACTAATGGATGAGCGGGAACGAAGCTGGTATGCAATGGATGGTGGAGCCACCGTCGGTCAGCGTGGGCCTGGCAAAGGCACTGTCATCGCCGATGCCGAGTATGGCAACCCTGGCGACACAGAAGATGCAGATGCACGGCTGACGCTAGAGCGTCTTCCAGATGGCACCTACATTCTCACAGGTCAGGTTTATCCATGGGCTTTTGGACAAGCGGTGGCGGGGACCGAGCAGGACGCCGATGTCATCGCTGAGCAGATACGTAAGCGCCTAGAAGACTTGGCTGGATCTATCCCTGATGAGGATGAACGCGATCTCGTGCAGAAGACGGCTACACTTCAGCAGCTATGCGCTGCCTTCGAGGCTGATTTTCCAGCGGTTTAGTCTGCTAGAGCATTTTTTACTTTCGGTAGACCTGTCCGCTTCGGGACCCTGTAGGACGTCCAGCATCATGTGCCAGGGTACCGTTCACCCACACTTGCCGGATACCAGTTGCTCGTTGCCGGGGTTGCTCAAAGGTTGCCGGTGAACCTACTGTTGCCGGATCAAGGATGACAATGTCAGCCTTGTAGCCTATTGCGATACGTCCGCGGTTATCCCAGCCCAACCGGGCCGCCGGAAGGCTGGTCATCTTGCGAATGGCCTCCTCAAGGCCAATCACTTGCTTTTCACGAACATAGTGCCCAAGGACACGGGCGAATGTACCAAAGGTACGCGGATGTGGCTGTTCTGCGCTGCCATGGTGGGTGATATCTGTTGCGACAGAGTCAGAACCAATCATCACACGGGGATCACGCAAAATGTATTCGACATCCTCGTCGGACATCGCGTGGTGTACCGCAGAAATCCAAGGGCCAGGAGTCGACAAAAGCTCTAATACAAAGTCTCGAGGGTGCAAAGCAGCGGCTGCTGCCAAGTCCTCAATCGACTTGCCGATGTACTCTGGATGCGTTGCACACGTTGCGATTTTGATACGCGACCAGTCGTGATGTGACATTTCCGCCTGGATGCGGTCACGATTTCCGGGGATGTTGATCAGCTCCGCAAGGGCCTCTGAGTCTGCAGCATTTGCCCATCGCGGCAACACTATAGTTTGCAGCGCGGTTTGGTAGGCAGTGTACGGATACTGGTCAAGTTGAATATCCATGCCAGCTGCTTGTGCTTGGGTAACGCGATTTAGCGTGCGCTGTACCACCCCCCAGTTACGACGCAGTTCAGCCTTATGATGACTCAGCTGAAGAGGAATCCCAGCGTTCGCAGCGACGATGATGGCCTCTTCGACGGCTTCCTCAAGATT
>JAURHZ010000090.1 GCA_030833025.1 Armatimonadota bacterium | reverse complement strand
CGAAGGCAGTACCAGTAATGGTAGGTGTAACTCCCCCAGCGGGATGTGCATTGACTTTCCCGATGAACACAGACCCTGTCACGGATTCCTGACGATAAATTTCCCCATCACGGAGTTTTCCGATTTCATGAAGCCACGCAAGCTTTGCACTCGTCCCGGTACCACATGGAGACCGGTCATACTGCCCTCCCGGGCAAAGTACGAAGTTTCTCGAATCATTTCCGGATGCAAACGGTGCGGCAAAGAGTTCGACATGATCAACCGATGCATCTACCTCCCGCACCGCCGTAAGAACAGCTTCGCAATACTGCGTCATCGCACGTACATCTCGCATATGAATGCCGTTACTCCATGGATGCTCGGTCAACAACAAGAACGTGTTTCCACCATAGGCAACTGCACCAGTAACACTACCAACGTCGGGAACATCAATGTCGACTTTGGCGTGTACCAGATAAGATCGCACATTTGTAATCGAGACGCTCTTGTCTGCATTTCTTGTAGCGGTAACCATACCGACTGGAGTCTCAATTAAAACCGTGTCGGGTAGGTCAGGCAGAGATGCGATGACACCGATCGTTCCATGACCACACATTCCGAGTAAGCCAACGTTATTGAAGAAGATGACTCCTAGATGCGCATCTGGAACGGATGGCGGCACAAAAACAGCCCCAACAAGGACATCGTTGCCTCTAGGTTCATTGACAATGGCGCGTCGATAGTGATCGAAGTCCCGAGCAAACACTGTAGCCTGCTCCGCGACAGTTCCACCGCCAAAGTCAGGCATTCCACTTGTTACAAGGCGCGTGGGCTCGCCACCCGTATGAGAATCAACAAAAGAAAGAATAGTCACAGTTTCACCGATTTCCGGGTCAGTTTATTGATAAAGAAGTCTGTTCGCCGTCGTCGCCCATAGGGAGATTCTGCCGCGCCATGATCACTCCCTGGAATGACCAGAAGGTCAAAGTCCTTGTCAGCCTTTATCAATGCATCCACAACTTGCATCGTCGAAGCAGGGTCAACGTTATGGTCAACCTCTCCAACTACCAACATCAGGTCACCCGTGATTTGATGCGCGAATTCAACATTGCTTGACAATCGATAGGAATCATCGATGGGATAGCCCATCCACAATTCATTCCACCATGTCTTGTCCATACGGTTGTCATGGCATCCACAATCTGCGACGGCTGCTTTATAGAAATCACCATGCCAAATCAATGCTGCAACGGCATTTTGACCACCAGCCGAGCCACCATATATTCCCACACGTGTTATGTCGATAGACGGGTCAGTCGCAGCAAGTGCCTTTATCCATGCAACCCTATCCGGGAAACCACCATCTCGTAGATTTTTGTAACAGACATCATGGAAGGCTTTGCCTCTCCAGTTCGTGCCCATCCCATCAATCTGAACAACGATGAATCCTCTATCAGCCAGACGCTGCATGTAGCCCATGTGGTCTGACCATGATTTTGCTACGTAATGATCCTGAGGACCAGCGTAGACTTGCTCGATCACAGGATATTTCTGCTCACGTGACCACCCAATTGGTCGGATGACGTTACCGTAGATGAGTGTCTTGCCATCACGTCCAGGCGCTACAAACCGTTCAATGGTTGGAATGCCTAGGGGTTCTCGCATCGATGTATCGGCGACTTCAAGAGGCATTATCAGGCGACCCGTTGTTGCATCGCGTAGCTCAGACACCGGTGCCTTGTCAACACGCGACCACGAATCTACGAGGTATTGACGATTTGGCGATACCTGAATCCGATGCGTACCATCGGCATCTGTTAGCATCGTAACCTTACCAGCCCTAAGGTCTAGCCGACCATAATGGACGAAATAAGGGTCTTGGTCCTTGTGATAGCCAACGACTGCGACATCCATCACTCCGGAATCTGGTTGGAAACCAGTTACCGACTTGACGTTCCATGCACCAGATGTAACAGGCTTTATTGTCTGACTTGATGACTGATGTGGATCTATCGCATAGATATGGTTGTAGCCACTCCTCTCAGACATCCAGTAGAGCGACTTTTCATCCTTGTCCAGCCACGCGCCGTACTTTGCTTGGTAGTCAATAAACGTCTTCGATGTCTCATCAAGTACCGAAGAAATGGCCTTTGAAGCGACATCAATTCGACAGAGGCGTAATAGCTGATGCCCACGTTGATTGTAAACAAACCATGCCTGTTTTGAGTCCCGACTCCAAGTAACGCCATCTGCCCATGGATCGCTACCTAGTTGTGTCAGGCTCCATGGATTCGGCAGCAGCGTGGAAGAGAGGATCGTCTCAGAGGTCGTTTCTAAATCGATTAGGACGATGGTTGGCTTCGCAAGTGCATCTCCAGGCTTAGGATACTCAATCGTCTCATAAGTCGGTTCTACACCGGTCTTCGGGCGGGTATTCCGTAGGACAATGGGATGCGATTGGGGCTTCGTTTCCCGAAAAGCTATGGCATAGCGGCCATTTGGTGACATCCAAACGCGGTTACCGCTAAACGCATCGGCTTCAGTACCCGATGTCGTCACCATTTTGGGCGTTCCATCGGGCCCGATGATTGCCAAGTTATAATTGCGGACAACCAACTTTTTCAACACCGGCGCTGTGGGAATACGACTCGTGGGCGTCCCGGTTACGTCGACGGCTGCATCACTTATCCCGGCACGCAGATATCCTGCACTCGTTCCATCCTTGCGTCGAACTTGCCATAAATGACCAGAAAAAGTTCTCAGCCTGCGTGTCGCCCCTGGTTCAATGCTCCCATAAGATTGCTCCTTAGTACCATCAATCCAGATCAGCTCAACAGGCTTTTGGGTCTTATTGTCAATGGTTAGCCAAACCTCACGCGCATCGACTCCACGTTGAGGCCTAGGTGCCCGTGCCTGTAACTCGATCTTGAGTTGTACTGCATCGACACCCGTGACTGCCTGCAGTTTTTCTTTCGATGGAAATACTTCGCGCGTGCCAACTTTGGCATCAATCAGAACGTATTCAAACAAGTTTGATGCACGTTCACGCTGATACCAAAATCGATCTCCCTTACCGATCCATTGGGGCGTAACCGTCTTCCGCAGTACGCTGGAGGATGCCTTGGTGGCTGCTTGGTCAGAAACGGATGTACCTTGTTGCACCAAGTTGGTCGCAACAACAGCTGCAACGAAAAAAGCCATCAACGCCATGCTGATTGCCCCATCGCTGGCTTCCAGGCTGAATCGAAGTAGCCTGCACCGATTACACCGGCACGGCCAAGCTGGAATACAGTCGCCTTAGCAAGCACCCAGTCGGGCATCGCTACCCCGCTCACAAAGAAAGGTACACGCAGAACAGCTCTGGCTGCTATTGGCCCCGTATAGCCAACCAGGACAACATGGCTAGACTCGGACTTTGGATGTGGCTGGCATGCCAAGAGAAAGACATCCTGTCCCTTTACAGACCTGCGTCCAACCCGGGCGGTGGTCTGTGTGATATCCACATTGTGCTGATTGACCAAGCGGTGCCAAGCCTTATTAATGCTCCTGTTTCCATAGAGAACGTAGGTTCTGTTTTCATCTAATGCATCTGTATCAAGCAAGATGTCACAGTGGCCATTTCCACGCACCATCCACGTTTCAAGGTGATAGCGTGCAATCTGCAGGGCAAGTTCATTTTCTACTGGGGTGCCCCCAGTTGGAATAACAAGTGCAAAACGATTCCCGATGGCATTTTTGAATGGTCCACTACGCTGCGGGGTTTTCTGTCCAAGCGGTTTATCTACTTCGACATGCCACTGTGCACCAGTCAACTTTAAGTCAACGCCACCAGTTTGAGGGATCTGCAAAGACTGGCCATTGATTTTTAGTGTGGTTGGGCGTTTCTTGCCTAAACGATCACTTATGGAGAGGCGTTCAACATTCTCAGCTGTGATCCAAATCTCAGCTTGAGAGGCCTTCCATGTTCCAGTGACCTTAGACATTTCGCCCCACGCAAGTTGCTGAATAATCTGTAACCAGAAGCCATTCGACGATACTCCTGGATGCGGAGTTGAGAACGAAAATGTATCTGGATCAGCGACTGTGGATGATTTGATGGCAGCTGTAATGCCTGGCCAATCAAGACAATCAGCACCGGCTCCTTGTGGCCCATCCCACCAGTGCCCGGCACCAGGCTGTTCATGATATCCAAATCGCGGATGCCGCCTATTTTCAAGTACCGACTTCATCGTGCGCGCTTCAGTAACCGGAACATTGTCATCGGCATCGCCATGCAATATATACACACTTGGATAATCAAGATTTCCCGCACGTTTTAATGTGTCGTATTCATTATTCGCACGCGAAAAAACCACGTCAACGGCATCCGGTTGCTGAGGAGTGCGAGCCCCACCTCCATAGGATGCGAACGATACCCAACCAGCACTTGGAGCAATCGATGCAAACGTTGATGGATAGAGAGATCCATTTACCCAGGTACCATGTCCACCCATTGAGTGACCGGCGAGATGAACCTTTGCTGGATGCATCGGGAATTTTGAACTGGCATCTGAAAGAACTTCCATGGCATCTTTACGGCCCCAGTCCTCCCAGTCAAAACCATAGGGTCGTCTGTTTGTAGCGGCAATCCAGTTGATATCGGCATGATTGCCATATGCTTCCGCCTGACCCATTCCTTCGACAGAAGCACCATGCAGTGTTAGGACCATATTCGGAACTTGAGCACGACTTTGTGCAGGTCGGACTCCATAGTACTGAACACTGCCATCAATATCAGAAACAAATGTATTTTTTCGTGTGTCTTGCGGACGTCGAACCCGTGTTGAAACTTTGATGGTGCTAACAACCTTGGTTGCCCCCTCGCGCATCAGTTTCTTGCTTGGAACATTACGTTGATCACCACAGTCCACAAGCTCAAAATCGACCGTAACCGAGTCTCCTGTAACCTTCTCGCAAGGTGGAAGCTTTACAGGAATCTTCGTAGATGCCAGCGCTGGAAGGTAAACGATGTGGCTAGCAGTGCTACGGGGCTCAATGGTAGCCATAAGCATAAAGTAACCAGAAGAACCAGGGTTTACAACCTGAACTCCTGCATAAACTACATCGGTCGACCGCGGCACGATATCGCCAATCGTCAGGTCATTCCCGCTGATAAATGCGGTATTGCTGGCAGCTTCAAATCTTACAGCTAGCCTTCCTCGCCCAACGGAAAAGAGAAATTGATTCTCACCTCGCTTCATGCGTACTGGAAAGTGAAAGGCATCCGTACCGTAAGGGTCGCCACCATGCACAACATCTGGGGCGTAAAACACTCCATGCCCGGATGCCCGCACAACAACAGTTTGCTCCGTGTCCGATAGGACAATCAGCGCGGCATAGCCGCCACGTAGCTCACGCTCGGCGTACACACCATCAGGAGACACAGGAACCTCTCGCCAAGTAGGACCACCATCCAACACTGGTCTTCCATTCTCTACTACGATGGCTCCAGCGGAAATGGCTGCCGTGACACGATCACGGTCAAAGGCAGTCCTGCCACCCCGAGAGGATTCGCCTACAACAAATGCTTTGACAACCTTACATGTACCAGAGAGTGTTTCCATACGTCATTGTAATGGAAGGGGTCACTCGCGTCATGCAGCATTTCACGATTCGATACAAATCATCCTTGAATGTACAAGCGCCGCCGGAATGTCCAGTGATGTCGAAATTAGAAACAAAGCCATAGACAAGATAAGTGTATAAACAAAAAGAGCACCTCAAAGAGGTGCTCTCAATCTAGCCCGTAGGGGAATCGAACCCCTGGTTTCCTCCGTGAAAGGGAGGCGCCTTAACCGCTCGACCAACGGGCCACGGGTAATAGTTTACCCTGACATATTCACACAGGCAAGGTTTGAATTGATACAATCATTTTATGAATTCCCGAGTTATTGCCTTGTTGCTCCCAGTCATTCTGGGGTTATCGGTGGGATGTACGCCGCGTCGAAGTCAGGGAGAATCCCGAAGTTCGATGCCTACCGATGGGAAAATTCGTGTTTTGTTCACACGGGTAAAAGAGCAGAGTGACTTCACACACTACAAATGGTCATTTGTCGGAGACCGAAACTGGAGTGATCCTAAGTGTAACGGTGCTGCCTTCCAAGTTGAAAAGTCATCGAAATTGAATGTACCAGGTACCCGCGGTGGTTGTTTCACTTGGGAGATTGATGTCCAATCTCGACGGACGGCATCAGGCAATGTGTGGTCATCAAAGGGTGAAATCCGAGGTAGTAATGGAAAAACGGCTCAGCTCGGTGTAACTGATGGCAAATGTGATGTCGTTCGCTCGAGCGATGACATGGTTTCCGTAGGAAGCAACATCGCACTCGGAAAGCTTGGCCAAGTGCCGTTATCGGTCACGTTTTCGCAGTAGAGTTCTTGGCTTGGCCGTATCGTTATTTGCTAGTGTCCCCGACTCATCACTGATCACTTGCAAAGACATAAAAGTTAAATCATTAGACAAAGCGAATTACATAAACCTCCAGTGCAAACACCGGAGGTTTTTCATCAATCACGTACCTTGACTAGCCTTTGAAGAGGACCTTCTCACCGCTACCTAAGATGTCATCCTTAGTTAGTGGGATACGTACTCGAATCAAACGCAAACCAGGAACCGTCTTGTCATCTAGGAACTGCTTGTCGTTCCAGCCTTCTCCGTTCCAGCCGATGCGGTCCTGCACGAAGTCAGGAGCAGTTCGCGGGTTGACGCTGAGGATTAACTCAAACGAATCTCCCTTGAAACCATACATCTTCGGATCCTTGCTCATGTCGATTTCACGGCGGAAAGATCCAGGAGCATAAAGGCCCTTGCGTGCGATGTGAATGTTTCGCTTTGTGAGCTTATCTGCAATCGTTTTCGCATCACCACGAAGTTTAGCAAACATAGCGGGAACTTCCGCCTTTGTGTAGTAACGTGGATAGGCGTTGAAGGCCTTAGGATATGCCATAGTGACCAGTTGCCACTGACCTTGAGCTGATATTCCAACAGCGCCGGCGAGTGCTTGCGCTACAGGAACACCATTGACAACTGCTTGGTCCTTAGGTCCTAGATTGTAGACCTTAGCAGATTCAGCAATTTGCTCGGCTGTGCCAGCACGAGGGGTTGCCACATAGGCACCGCCAGCGTCCACTTGGCGTCCACCACTAGTCGTAACAATATCCTGCATCAGGGTAATTGTTGGATTGACTTCGAAGCTGAAGGAGCCAAACTCAGGCATCTTATAGCCATCATCTTGCAATCGAACATCCACACGACACCCGTTAACAGGCCCATCAAGTGTAAGGCCTTTCCCGAGAGTCTTGATGGTGTTCCCATCCTTTTCAAAGATACCGGCATCGAAAGTATCCTTAATGGATCCAATCAAATTCCAGCTACCTTCAACTTTGAGGACCTTCGACTTTGTGCGCGTAACAGTCACATGGAAGTCGGTATCCACTTGGCCAAGGGCCGCGATGTTTACCGGTCGGAGTGCCTTACGGATTTGCATGATCGACCTGTTTTTGGTCGCATTCTTCACGCCCATCTCGTTTCGCATCTTGACTTCGTCCGTGATGCCAGGGCGTTTCATCCACGCTTCATGACGCTTAATAGCATCATCCCACGTGGCAATCGCCTCATCGACCATCCCAGCACGCTCATATGAGTGAGCCAGCGGGTGAACCACTTGATTAACTTCAGCGTCCGGATCGTTCTCAAGCGCGCCTTTATATGCTTTAACAGCCCCGTTGTAATCACGGACCTTGTCGAACATATTCCAACCCTTTTCTTTGTACACATCAAAGACTTTAGAGTTGTTAGCAATTCCCTCATCGAGAAGTGCAAGACCCACAGGCAGATACCGACGATCCGACCGTTGATCCGTATCGGTGAAGTTATACATGAGGTGCCATGCACCCGTTGCGTAAACATCCAACCAGTTAGGATCCAACCACGTGATCAAACGAATCATCGGAAGAATAGCATCGTAGTTTCCGCTATGGAAGAAAGCATCCGAGCGGACCCACAGTAGTCCAGCGATGACCTGACGGAAACCGGACAAGGCAGCCAATGAGTATTCGAACGGTAAGCCTGCGCCTCCAAACGATGCGGTAGCAGCAGTCTTTACACTCTTAGGCTCAATAGCCGGTTGTCGCCGCATGTCATCCCGGTCATTGATAGCCTGGAAGGCGATGATTGCCGCTGTTAGCGGAACCAAGGTACCTGCCAGCTTGGGATTTTTGGCGAAAGCTTCGCGCAGCATGTCAGACCTCCCGGCGATCGAATACGAGGATTGCCAACACCATCAGAGCCGTTGCATATGCAACCGCATAAGCACAGTTCTGGGTCAGGAACAGAGTTTCGTTCTTTACGACAACATCCGGTTGCAACAATGGGTTGGTGTACTGGAAGTTGCCGAAGTTCGGAACCACATAATGG
>JAURHZ010000008.1 GCA_030833025.1 Armatimonadota bacterium | reverse complement strand
AAAAACGCGGCAAAGCCTGCGGCGGCGAGCAACGTGTTTGGATGTTTGATGATTCGCCCAATCGCTGCCCCGACAAAAATTGCTCCAACGGTTCCAAAGAGATTGTTCGCACTCAGCTCGAGCAGCGGATGAATCATTTTCCGAGAGTCGGAGGCCCAGAGAACGGTGAGCATCGGGGATGCGAGGAGGCAGCCAGTTAGGAGCAGAAAACCCGTGGATATGCGCAGCTGGGCCACAGACCGCGCCATCAGCAATAGACACCCAAGGATAGATGCGAGATATGTAATTCCCAACAATAGCGAAGGCACAGAGCGTACTGGCGGCAAAAGGATGCCTGACCCACCATTGGATGCTGCAATGGATTCCAACGCAAATCCTAAAAAGCGATTGAGGAGAGCGAGGATGAAGGCCAGTAATGTGGAACCGATAAGGGTCCATATTGCTGATGTTTGGGAGGAATTGTTCTGGTTCACCGTGATACTCTAAGTATACTCAACCACAGTGAATCTGTGGCCCGATCAGCTAAAAGATTGCTTTCGCAGCGGATGGCTAAGATTGGATGCCTTGGTTTTCGTAACCACAGCGCTGTTGAACTTGACTAAAGGTGGAAAATTCAGTGGATCCCTTGCGTATTGTGATCGCAGATGACGAGCCAATCATCCGCATGGACCTGCGGCGGACACTTGAAAATATGGGGCATGTTGTTGTCGGTGAAGCCGGCGATGGTCAACAAGCCCTTGAAATTACCAAGGAGCTCAAGCCAGACATCGCTATTCTTGACATTAAGATGCCAACGATGGACGGTATCGACGCGGCTAAGTTGATTTCCACTGAAGCAATCGCACCTGTTCTCCTACTGACTGCTTACTCTCAACGCGATTTGGTTGAGCGTGCCCGTGATGCAGGCGTATTTGCATATTTGGTCAAACCTTTCAAAGAGCTCGACCTAATGCCTGCGATTGAAATCGCGATTGCGCGCTTTGAAGAGTTTGAAGAGCTTGACCGTGAAGTCAATGACCTTGAGAACAAGCTTGATGCCCGCAAGACGGTAGACCGAGCCAAAGGTATTCTGATGGACCAATATGGTCTCAAAGAGCAGGATGCTTTCCGCCGTATCCAAGTTCAGAGCATGAACACTCGCAAGACAATGCGCGAAATCGCCGAAGCGATTATCCTCGCAAACAGCGTTTGAGCCATTAATGGACGGTCTTACCCCCGAACCTACCGTTGACACACAAAAACTGGTTCGCCAGTTGGCAAAACGGGATGACGAGCTCATTGAAGCTAAAAAGCGAATTCGTCAGTTGGAAGAATCTCTCGATGCCAGAGCATCCGAGACCGCTGCATTAAGGCGAATCGCCGAGGCCACAGGGCACGTCGTCAACCCCGATGACCTTCTCCCCCTCATTGCTGAAGTCGCACTTGAATCGACGGGCACAGATGCCGCCTACGTTTATCTATTCAATGAAACCAGAGACTATCTCGTACTTCGTGCTGCTACGGATAAGGCACTAGATGCCTCCGTTTTCGGGTCACTCAAAGTTGCTGTTGGAGAAGGAATCACCGGTTGGGTGGCTCGTGAGCGCAAGCATGTTGCCATTGCGAGTGAAGCTTGGACCGATGAGCGGTTTCACTTCATTAAGTCGCTAGGTGAGGACCGTTTTCAGTCAATTCTTTCAGTCCCCCTGATTTGGCATGGCGACGTCATCGGTGTGGTCAATGTTCAGACCTACGCACCGCATAACTACACTAAAACTCAGGTTCAGTTGTTATCGAGTATTGCATCGCAGGTCGCGGGGGCCATTCAAGCATCCCGGCGCGTCCGCAGTGCAGAGAAGCGCGCAAGTCACCTAAGCACGGTCGCGGATGTGTCACGTGCAATCACAGGCGATCTCTATCTGGAGGAAATTCTCCAGCTCGCGGTTGCAGCAACCAGCCGAATCATGTCCTTTCGCGTGGTCTCCCTTTCACTGGTCGATGAAGAAAAGGGCCTCCTTGTCCTCAAGGCCGTCAAAAGTCAGAGTAAGGAATATCAGAAGCGCCCCAACCTTCCGATTACGCAAGGTATCTCAGGAAAAGTCATCGCATCCGGGCAGGCACACACAGTTTTCAATGTCCAAGATGAGCCAGATTACGTGCATAGCGCTCTTGCAAAGCAAGAAGGCCTGACAAGTGTAGCGATGATCCCTCTCAAGGTGCGTGAACAGGTAACTGGCGTTCTCTCGTGCTACACCGAGAAGCCTCATAAGTTTTCTGCATCTGAGCTCGATGTCCTTTGTACACTTGGAAACCAGGTTGCCGTTGCAATTCACAATGCAAATCTGATGGTAAAGGGTGCACTCCTTCAGGAAATGCACCACCGTGTAAAGAACAACCTCCAACAAATAGCATCCCTGCTAAGACTTCAAAAGCACCATGCTGCCGGTCGTTCATCGGCGGAGGTGCTTGATGAAAGTATCAACCGTGTGATGGCGGTGGCAGCTGTGCACGATTTGCTGAGCCGTGATGACCTTGACACAATCGCCATTAGGAAAATTGCTGACTCAATCGTTACCGCTACGCAGCAAAGCTTGACATCCCCTACGCACCGCATTGACATGTCTGTCGAAGGACCTGACCTCCGGTTGAATTCAAAGCATGCGAACTCACTAGCGTTGATCATCAACGAAATGGTTCAAAACAGCGTTGAGCATGGCTTCAAGCACACACAAGTTGGTGAGATACAGGTCAGAATCACGGAAGAGCCTGAAGACTGGATGTTGCAAGTACGCAACACCGGAGACATGCTCGCCGAAGATTTTGACTGGCAAAAGCATCATGATCTTGGCCTCAAAATCGTAGACTCCCTCACTCGTGGGGATCTCGGCGGTGTGTTCTCCCTTTACCGCAGTGGTGATTGGACGATTTCGGAAGTCCGCTGGCCAAAGTAATAGGACTCCCTGTTGCTTGCCGTTGCTACCGCCGTTTCATCAGAGACAATAGAAGTGCTACATGTCGACCTTAGGAGTGCTTCGCCTCACGAACGACAATTGTCTCTCCATGCAGCAGCGCTGGACACGACTTGGCTATCTCCACTGCAGAGTCCATGTCGCGGGCACGGATAACAAAGAAGCCGGTGATGACATCGCATAAGCCATCCGGACTTATAGTGACATCAGTAACTTTTCCGGATGGACTGCCGTAAAGTAGGCGATATTCGCCTCCGCAGGGCCGACCAGTTCCAAGTGCACCACTCTGACGGAGATCAGCGACCCAACTCCCGTATAGCTCTAACAGGCGTCCCCGGTCTTCTTGCGGAAGCGTTGCCCAAGCGTTGTTACTTTCGTGCATCAGGATAATGAACTCCCGGAGTTCATCATTTCCTAGTAAATCGCTCACTACGGGTTCTTCAGGACAGCCAAGAGAACATCGGCTACCTTCTTGAGAGACTCACCACTGCACTGATCCGGAGTGTCATCTAGCGTATGCCACGGAGCGTAATCAAAGTCAATCAAGTCGATTGCCTTCCAACCAATACGTTGGAGCTCAAGGTGGTCATCCATGATTTCATGACCAGGAGCATCGATGAATTCCTTGATGCCAAGCTTTGCCGCAGCTCCAAAGACACGGTCATTGATGTCCTTTGCGGCGCGATCACTGTTGTATTCCCGGCCAATCTGCAGGTCTTTATCACCAATCATGTCGATGAGAATTGCATATTCTGGCTTACCGAGGACAGGGTTCTTGGCGTAGTACTTTGCCCCGAGGAACATGTCTTGAATCCCGGGACCGTAGTCTTCTCCATCAAACAGTACAAACTGGACGCCAACATTGACACCGCTCGACTTCAATTGCCTCGCGACTTCAATAAGCGCTGCGACTCCACTCGCGCCATCGTTTGCCCCTGGAATAGGTTTACGCTTTTTGTCTGACGCTATTTCCATATCGGCCGATGGCCTGGAATCCCAGTGGGCACACAGCATTATTTGTCGTTTAGCTGTCGGATTATAGTGTGCGAGGATGTTTGTCATGGCAACACGCGACCCGCGAGCGACCATCGAGAAGTCCTGCCGCTTGGCGGGTGTACCAAGAGCCTTTGAGAACTCGGCGATAGCCCAGTCGCGACACGCAGCGGCTCCAGGGGAGCCCGGTGTCCGTGGGCCAAAGGCAACTTGCTTCTTCAGGTCGGCGTATGCGCGTGTCGCATCCGATGGCCCTGTCACTGCTGGTGGCGCGGGTGCTTCCGAAACGGTTTTTGCCCCGCAACCAACAAGAGCGATCACAACGGCGACAAACATCCATTCTATTCGCATCTCAGATTCCTTATTGACCAATCACTTTATACGAAGCCACAACTGGAGCTGCTCCGTTTTGCTTCCGACTGCACCCAAGAGTTGTCATATTTGTCGTTGTGCGCACAGTCTGCTTGTCCCAAATCTGGAAGTATCCAAGCTGCCCGTCGGCGAGTGGCTTGGGCATCGCGACCTTATAGCGTCGAGACGGTTCAAGACGCTTTCCCATGAGTTCAATAGACATCACTCTCGCACGGCCATCACGGCCGATGGTAACCATCGTCGTAAGGCCAGCGGTCGAAAGCAATCCTCCAAACGCTTTGGGCACGTAAGACACAGACCTCATCAATGCATTTTGTAGTTGCACACCGGTGAGTTCAACAATCACAATTGGGTCATCCTGGAGTGGCGATGCCGTAGGCGCATCCGGAACAACGGTTGCTGCATATGTTGCTGCAGGAACGAACGCAATATCAACTTTGGCATCGCGCCAAATAATATCGGCTAATGCTGCTGCCACCGAAGCCTCCTTTAGAGGAAGCTCCGAAGGTTTTTCCTGATTACGCATCGATGTCATCATTGGAATCATCTCCACTGGTGCCCTTCCCAGCTATGTAGCGGAGATAGGCGGTCATAAATGGCTCCAAGTAGCCATCCATCACCTTTTGGACGTCTCCAACACTGGCCTTTGTTCTAACATCCTTTACCAATGTGTATGGCTGGAAGACGTAGGAGCGGATTTGTGAGCCCCATTCGATATTTAGCTGCGTTCCACGAATGGCAGCAAGCTTCGCTTCTTCCTGACGTGCCTTGACTTCGGCAAGCTTGCCACGCAGCATGTGCATCGCAACTTCCTTGTTTTGTAGCTGAGAACGCTCGTTTTGACACTGCACAACAATTCCGGTTGGGATGTGCGTGATACGTACAGCGGAGCTCGTTTTATTAACGTGCTGACCACCAGCTCCACTTGCACGGTAAGTGTCCAGACGTATGTCTTCGGCACGAATTTCGACATCCGTGTCAGACTCAACCTGAGGCATCACTTCGACTGCAGCAAAGCTTGTCTGGCGCTTTCCGTTGGCATTAAATGGGCTGATACGTACGAGGCGGTGAACTCCGTGTTCAGACTTAAGGAAGCCATAGGCATTACGGCCAGAAATAAAGACTGTTGCAAAGGAAATTCCAGCGACTTCACCGGGAAGTTCTTCGTGGATTTCAGCTTTGAAGCCATTGTCTTCAGCCCAGCGCACATACATGCGAAGGAGCATCGCAGCCCAGTCACACGCTTCTGTACCTCCGGCCCCAGGTTTGACTTCGAGAATGGCATCTACGGAATCATAGGTACCAGCGAGCAATGTCTTGACTTCAAGGGCATCGAGGCCAGCATGAATATCGTTTATGGCCTTTACGACTTCGGTCTCGTAGCTGTCAGGATCATCATCTTCCTGAGCTAGCTCGTACAAAACCTGCACATCATCCACGTTTGCGCGGAGTGTATCGAATGGATCGAGATCAGCCTTAGCACCAGAGAGGCGCTGCATGAGTTTTTGCGCAGCCGCAGGATCATCCCAGAGGGTTGGCTCGGATGATTGCAGCTCAAGCGCAGCTAGTTCTTGACGACGCTTCGGAAGGTCAAAGATGCCTCCCGAGTTCATCAAGACGGTTGCTAAGAGCTTCGATGTCGCGATAATGGTCTGCGAGCATAAAGTGAACGTCCTGACTATGAGTAGCGGTGCCATGTAAGGCACCGCCCATCAAAAGTCTACCATGCACGATGGTCAGCCAAAGCATTCCGGCTGGGATATGTCTGCGGACCAATCAACTAGGAACCGCTGATATAGCCAATAACCTACCATCGAATCTTTGCCGGGAAATACTCGGCAATCAGCTCCTCGTAATACGGCTTGAGCGCTTCGACATCGGGCTTCGTGTCCGATTTCGAATAGAGGTCAAACTCGTTGAATTTCAGCACCCATGGCAGCATCGCACGGTCGTGCTCATTTTCAAACTGCCTATACGCACCTTCCCGGTGCCATGGATAGAAGGAATGATAACGCAGCATTGCAAGCGCTTCCTGCGGCAAATAGTCCTTAACAACTTGGTAGATGTACTCATCGTGGCCCCACGATAAGTGCACATTTTCGAATCCACAGCCACGCTCATAAATGCCCAGCTCAGTTGAATACACTGCATCGTCGTGATCTGCATTGAGCGCAAGAAACTCACTGAAGACAACACGCTCGCTATGCTTGCAGCCAACGGCAAATGTGTCACCGACAACCGCCCATTGTGGCTCCCCCCATAAACACAGAATCTTTCCCAGATCGTGGATCAGTCCGGTGAGAATAAACCAACGTGGATGTCCTTGCTCACGGATTCGCTCCGCGGTCTGTAAGAGGTGTTGGATTTGCGAAAGATCAGTGTCCGGGTCGGAATCATCAACCAGCTGGTTGAGATACTCCATCGCTTCCCAGATTCCCATCTCCATACGGTTCAGACCAAGGTATTCGGCTTTCTTTGCTTTGACAAAGTCAAGTGTTTGGCCGATGTGATTGACCCGGTAGAACTCCTTCACACTCGGACGTACTTCTGCCGCATAGTTCCGGAAGGCATCCTTGGGTTTATCCTTATCGGTAAACATACTCTCACCCGCCACCGGATAGCGTGCCTTCAAGTCCTCTTCCCATTCGTCCAGGGATTGCAGTGGGTTATCGCTCATGCGGAGTCTCCTTCAATCAGGCCGACGTTGCGGCACCGTTGATTACATTGGTAACAGTGGTACATTATTGCCACGATGCAGCATCAGGAAGCAACGGTAAAGCGTAAGAAAAAGTCAACCCTATGGGGGCTGGCTGGTCTGTTGTTATGCCTAAATGTTGCCATCTACTATCTGTTCTTCATCTGGCCAACCAGTTCGGTGGCCACTAAGCCGATGAAATCCAACCAGCCAGACACCGTGTCAGCGACATCTACAAACCGCAAGCAGTAGTCAGCGTTTTGCTGAAGCCCTTTCAGGTGATTTGTCGTCATAAGGTGTCGATGCAGCTCGAACGTGCAGAATTTCGCGAAACGTGAAATGGCGCCTAGAAAGGCCCCGCTATCGCGTCGTTCTGTGTATCCGCCACTTCGGTGTCATCCTTGAGCCAGTCGCCACAACAACTATGGATTACGTGGCCGCAGTGGCGATAGCCGAGAGCAGCAGCTCAGCGGATGCAACATTTGTTGCAAGTGGCACATTATGGACATCGCAGACTTTCATCAACGCCAAAATGTCTGGTTCATGCGGATGAGCGGTCAGCGGGTCCCTTAGGAAAATGACAGCCGCAACTGTCCCTTCAGCTACCATCGCTCCGATTTGCAAATCGCCACCGAGCGGCCCAGAGAGGCACCGTTGTACCGTCAGTCCCAACGTATCCACGAGTAACCCGCCCGTAGTACTTGTTGCCACAATTTCAAAACGGGACAGCACATCAATGTGCTGCCCCGCAAATTGGACCATTTGGTCCTTGCGACCATTGTGGGCGACCAATGCGATTCGATAAGGTTGCCCGTTATGCGTCATGGCTGGGTTTTAAGCTGTGTGAACGTTAGTACCGCGCTGATGATTACCGCGATTGCACACAATGAGACCACACCAGCAGGCCAAATGGTTTGTGTTTTGATAAACCCTGGAAGCATTCGTGGGAGCGGAGCGATCGCACCAATCAGGATCAATACAAGACCAAGTTTCGGGTTCTTTGCCATCACCAAAGCACCCGCAATAGCAAACAGTCCCGTACCGACGCCTGCATAGAGCGAGATTTTAGACTTCGAGGCGGCAGAAAGGCCGCCTCCCATCACGATCAAGCCATACAAGCCGGCGATGGCCTGCATTATTTGCGTGTTCATTATGCGAGTTTCTCCGCGAGATCTGTGTTCTCCCATGGGAATGCCGCATGGCCAAAGTGACCATTACGTGCCGTATCACGGTAGATTGGGCGTCGCAGATCAAGCATTCGGATGATGCCAGCTGGGGTGAGGTCTACGGTTGCATTGAGCTTAGCTGCGATGTCTAGATCAGTCAATCCCTTGGCTGCTGTTCCCCACGTATCAACGCGGACCGAAACAGGCTGTGCTACACCAATGGCATAGGCAAGCTGAATTTCGCAACGTGTTGCAAGTCCAGCCTTTACGACATTCTTTGCAAGGTAGCGCGCAGCATATGCAGCGGAGCGGTCAACCTTTGTTGGATCTTTGCCGGAGAAAGCACCGCCACCGTGGCGAGCATAGCCGCCATAGGTGTCAACGATGATTTTTCGTCCTGTAAGTCCGGTATCGCCGTGTGGTCCACCGATTACAAACAAGCCCGTTGGGTTGATATGGCGGATGATGTCGCCGGTAACCAGCTCTTCAACTTCGGCAAGTACCGGTGCGAAAAGATGCTCTTCAACAAGTGCTTTGACATCTTCGAGCGTCAAGCGGTCATCGTGCTGCGTTGAGAATACAAGTGTATCGATGTGGTGTGGCCGGCCAGCTGCATCGTAGGCCATCGTAACCTGGCTCTTCGCATCTGGGCGGAAGCCAAGTTCAGGATGCGCACGGCGGACTTCCGCTTGGCGCCGGGTAAGGCGGTGTGCGATAGCAATCGGAAGTGGCATAAGCTCTGGAGTCTCATCACAGGCATAACCAAACATCATGCCCTGGTCGCCAGCTCCACCAGTGTCAACGCCCATCGCAATGTGCGCACTCTGCGCGTGCACATAGTTGCGTACTTCGACATCGGATGCCGAGAACATGAGTGCTTTGTCATCGTAGCCAATATCGGTGATCACGGCTCTCGCGATACGGTCAATAACATCGGAGTTAAGCTCAGCACCGGTTGTAACTTCACCAGCAACGACACACAGGTTCGTTGTCACCAATGTTTCGCAGGCTACCCGGCTCATCGGGTCAGCGGTCAGACAATGGTCCAGAACGGCATCACTTACTGCATCTGCAACCTTATCTGGATGACCTTCACCTACGGACTCAGACGTAAACAACGAAAACTCTGCCATGCTCATCTCCTGTAACGACACATCTTGGGTTAGCGGCTTGATCCCGGACCAAATACGGATATATCGTTTTGCCAATCCATCATACCGAACAACGGGTTTACGAAAACATAACTCCTAGCCACGCTGTTTGCAGCATTCAGCTCTAAGCGTGCGGTCCCAACAAAGGGCGGGAGGAGAACGTGGAGCTCATCCCCGACCTGCATTGAAAAAATTGGGGCACCATTGATACGAACGCTCGCAGCATTCCAGCGCTCACTGGTCACCAACTTTAACACCCGCAGGCGATTGGATCCGCTCGATAAAGTAACCACTAAGCTGCTTATCGATGTATCCACTACATGGGTAACGCGAAGGCCATCGGAATCCAACAACCCGACATCAGCGCCATCCCGTAACCGGCCAGCATCACTCTGGCCTGATTTCGAAAGATAAGCACTCAGCATATGTGCCGCCGCTGCATCTGAGCGTAATCCGACAGTCCCCTGAGCGACACTCTTTGTCTTCTGCGACGATGCGTCTTCAAAGGTCGAGTTTTCATCGAAGCGGCCAAGCTGACCATTAGTAGAGATTAGAGATGCTTGCGTCGCAAATGTCAACAGTAGATCTCGACTGTATGAAGACCAGGAATGTGCCAAAAAAGCAACGGATGCATCCTCTACTTCGCCAGGTGTCAGGGCACCATCCGGGTTTTTAATCGCAATAGCGAGTGCCGCCGCAACATCCCCTGCCTCACGAATATCAAGCGACTGATACCCATCATCTGAGCGGCCCACGCACCCCCATAGCCAGTCAGTCCTTACCTGAACAGCTCCAACCAAAGCGGTGAGAGATCCCTTGAGATTTGCAAGGCTTGCGGTATCGCCGATGTGGGTCACAAATGCGTGGTCAGCTAATACGATGCGAGCAAGCGCAACTACATCGTCCAGTTCACGCTTATTCTTCTCATTTCCGCTACGCGGGAGCTGTAAGTGCACACCGGTGATTGGCTCGGAAGTGTCCAGCATCGCTATCCGCCCGCGGCGAACCCGATACGTTCGAATGAGATTGCTCCGCACATCTTCAGGGAGGCGTTCTGCCGCTTGGAGCCACGGATAGAGACTCCATAGGGCGGTCGATGGTGTCGTCTGTGATGGTGGTGCGACCAACCTACCGGACGGAATTGCCATCGATTCGCCGTAAAGCACATGAGTGGAAGGATTTGGAATGGTGAGGCTGATGCTGGATGACTTTGCGGCAATATATGCGTACGGTCCGTAGCGGGTACGAATTTCGGTGCGTACTAATGGTCCCGGTACCCGAGCAGGAAATCCAGCTTGTAAGGCCAGCGCAAGTATCGGCGATATTGGCGCATACGGAGTGTTCCACGTCTGTGTGGTTGTTATCTCCGTGGGTGATTTTTCATTGGAAATGGCCTGAAGGACCGGAATAGGCGCATCCCCCCAATCAGAAACAGCCTTCCATGCAGCATTTAACGACGGAACCGACCGTAGCCCGGTCGGCGTTGTAAAGACTACCTCTCCCAGAGGCGTCGGCGATTCAACCGTAAGTCCATCGCCAGTAAACCAAGCCTTCGTGCCTATGCCTCGCGGAACTTTGATCAGCAGAGGAACGGCTGGATAGCGATCGCCAGGAATGACGAGAAGCCAACCCTGTTTGAGTCGCGTTGGGTCCAGTCCAACCCGGACCGCTTTACCAGCTCTGTTTGTAAACCGAAGCACTAGTTGTTTGCCAAATGTTGCAGAAAATCCAGGGTACACGAGTGTGTAGCGGATGCTAGATGGTGCCCCGACGCCTCCGCCATCTATAGCCAGAATTTTCTCAGTTGGATTGATGGAACTAACAACAGCCGAGAGTGGAGCCTTTGGATCTCCCCAGCGGATGTTAAGTTCTGGGTTTGTACCGAGGAGGGTAAACCCGCGTGGATGGACATTTGTTGTCAGGAGTCCATCTTCATGAAATCGACCGAAACGCCCATAAGCCTGATCGGCCATTGCCGGACACAAGAGCTGCACGGCGATGATCACCAAGAGAACAACTTTTTTCACGATAGGCGCATTGTAGGTTATCCGCAGGGCCATCGGTAAACGATGCACACGCTACACTACTTAATTGTGAAATACCGCTACCGTCAAGCACCGCCAATGGACATCAATGCGCATCTGATCGTTCCGCTGCGCGCAGGCGCACTGGTCACCGCGCATCCTCGATTACCCGAGAAAACCATTCCAGTCGCGTCTATAACATCGGCAAGGAATACCGTACGGCTTCAGTCCGGACAGCGTTACTCCGTAGTGGCCATAAACAAAGTTTCTGTCATGTTCAAATCTGACCTTGCAAGCGACATGTTGATACGTATCGCATCACAGGCATTTCTAGACGATGACGCGATGCCAACGGTTTTGACAGCAGAACCCGGCGGCCTTGGGATTGTGACATCAGGGTTACTGCGCATCGGGACGCAAGCGGATGTGGTTGCTTTCCGAAGCGAT
Source organism: Armatimonadota bacterium (assembly GCA_030833025.1). Classification (GTDB taxonomy): domain Bacteria; phylum Armatimonadota; class Armatimonadia; order Armatimonadales; family Armatimonadaceae; genus CAIRTT01. The sequence goes on along the minus strand of JAURHZ010000008.1, from coordinate 8,132 downwards.
TCAGGCGACAAGGTGATGGCGCTGCGTATTGACCTGACTGCTGACAAGGTCGGTGAGCGTTCAATCGTGTTTGAAAACATCCCCGATGGCTCAATAACGCTGCGTCAGGATGGCATGCCGGACAAGCTGATTGGCAAAGTCGTTAGGAGTGTGACTGGTACTGGACGTATCAATGGAACGGAAGGTATTGGAACAGGAAATCTAGCTACAATCTCGTCTACATCTCTGGTTATCTCATCGTCGCCAGATACCGCCCTGCCACCAAGCCGGTTTGCCGAGCGCAGAGGAGGCGTTGACATTACAACAGCACCTGTCAGCCTGCCCTATTCCTTGGTGATAAAGAACGACCTGAATCCTAGCGCACTTAGGGGCGTTGGATTCTCTGGAAAGTCACACATCGCGGATGTCCAACGTGAAAATGGAGACTGGGAACGCTTTCCATCGGTAGTTGGTCACCGCGCCGACACCTTTACACGCCCACATCCTAAGGGGCCAGTCGTTGCCATCCGAATACGACCATCAACAGGAACTACCATTGCGCAAGCCATTCAGGCGGTCGCTATCCAATTCGAAAAGTCATCGCTGGCAGTGGCGAAGCAGCGCAAACTGCCCATCGTTAGCGCTATCCACACGCTCCGAATTTCCCCCACCGATCCGGGAAGGGTTGCATCAATAAAGATTCGGATTTCGGATCTCCTCTTTGTGATGAACGTAAAGCCATTTTTCAAGTCGTGGGATACGACTGCTCTTCCCGATGGCATCCAAGTGGTGGTCGTTGAGTTACTCGATGAGAGTGGAGCTTTGATTACGACCACTCGCCAGGAAATTTACATCCGAAACCGTAACCTAGCGGCGGAGCTTGCAACATGCCAGTGGTAACGCCGCCTGCGTTGATGCTGCCTCCCCTGCGCGCGACTTGGTCAGGGATGTCGACGACGGATTCAGCGGCACGTTTACGTAATGCAAAAATACGCTGGGGAGCTCTGGGCATCTCAGCGGATAGTGTCTTTCTAAGCCCATCCGTTACAAAGCCAGTTCGTATCAGCATCGATGGCGGATTTCGCGCCGAACGGGGAACTGACAAGCTGATTGGTAAGTCCTTGTTCTTTGATGTGAATGCTCAGGTGTTTCGGGGCGAAGGAGTTTCAATCCGCCACGATGTTTTCCGCGTTGATGCCGCATCGTTTAGTCGGGGTCCACAGGGGATGTCTCTGTCGGATGTTGCCATCGTCGACAATGTTCCCGGTGAGAGCCGGACACTATCGATTTCCGCATCGGAGCTGTCGTATAACGCGTCATCTGGGCAATGGAACATTCGAAATCTGGGCCTAAGTCTCTACAAAACGCACATCTTGAGCGTTCCAAACGTGCGGTTCCAGACGGGAAGTACAGCTGCCGCCAGTCGCGCCACCCGTTTCCAGCTTCCGTTATCCATCCGCCAATCTGGAATTTCAGGTCCGGTTGCTACGCTTGCCTATGCAGCGCAGCCATTTCCGGGTGTAGGCGCGGCTGTTGTCTATGAGCAGACGGCAAAGCGTGGAGATGCAGCATCGGCGGCTCTATCGTATGAAGTTGCCACACAGCGTCGCCGACAGGCTTCCGCATCAGATAGTGCATCCGAGGGACTTCCTCTTGGCGACATGGCATCGGTGCTGTCGGAACCTCCAGCAGTCAAGCGCGACATCAGCCCACGGTTGCAGCTTCCCACGGTCATGGGAGCACCGATAGGCCCTGTAGGTACATCGGCAATTTCTGTCACATATGCGGACCGCCAGGAAGTCATCCGTCGACTAAAGACGGTCCTCGTGGACAACAAACCTCTTGTTGCTGTTAGTTCATCGTGGGTTTTCGGATCATCGGCGATCGAGGCTAGTTTCGAAGGTGGGAATCGTCTAGAGACCGATTTAGCAACAACAGTATCTTCCTATCGAAGTAAATCGTCCATTAGGTTGCGTACATCTGTACCGATAATCCACCAACAGGTTCCCATCGAAGTGCATTCGGTCCGTGTCAATGCAACGGATCCCTATACGTATACGCAACTCTCAGCGGAACTATTTCCGAAGCGTTTTGGCCAACGCCTTTCAGCGGCGCTCGCCGTACGGGATATTCATGGTAAGGCTACGTATTATTCGGATGTCCTTGAAGCGCCGTCCGAGCTCCAGCTACGCTACAACATGCCTGTTGCAGGTTGGCACATTGGTCTAGGCTCACGGCTCGACTTGACGGATAGCCACTTCTTCGACACGGAAGTTGTTGTAGCAGCGCCTGGCCGTGTGATTCGTCCAGAGTTCAGATACCGAACTCGCGGAAATCAATTTGCAATCAATATTGCGATGCCGTTTTTCTCTCTCTAGAGTCCGCAGGAATGCTGGATTGCTAAGTAGAAATACGTGTGTATGGAACGACGATCTTTTTTGACGAGTGCGGCCACTGGTTTTGCGCTCACCACCTTACCGGATTGGTTTTCTGCCCGCGCTGAGGCGGCAGAAGACGAGGCACAAGCAGCACGCCCACGCCGAATCGCAGCAAACGACAAGATTCGTATTGGCTTGATTGGTGCCGGTGGTAGCAAAGGTGGCTTCCGTCAGGGTCTCGGTGATGCGCGTAACATCGCAAGCCGCCCGGGAGTTGAATGTGTTGCAGTCTGCGATGTCGACTTAAAGCACCTCCAAGAAGCATCTGAGGTCTTTGAAGGCTCAAAGAAGTATGTTGACTTCCGCTATCTATTAGATCGAAGCGACATCGATGCGGTTGTGATTGGTACTCCTGACCACTGGCATGCAGTCATAGCTGGAATGGCTATGCGCAAAGGCAAGGATGTCTACTGCGAAAAGCCGATGACACTGACCATTGGTGAGGGTACACAGCTGGTCAAGCTTGCGAAGGAAACTGGCGCAGTTTGGCAGACGGGATCCCAGCAGCGATCCGATGCACGTTTCCGCCTTGCGTGTGAGCTTGTCCGCAATGGCCGTATTGGTCAGGTCAAGAAAGTTACAGCGCATCTGCCAGGTGGCAGCCGTGGAACCAACTTCCAAATTACGGATGCTCCAGATGACTTCCTATTTGACATGTGGCTTGGTCCAGCTCCTGAAACCCCTTACATCAAGGAGCGTACACATGGTTCGTTCCGCCATTGGTTTGATTACTCCGGCGGAATGATGACTGACTGGGGCGCCCATCACTTGGATATTTCACAGTGGGGCCTCGGCATGGACAAGTCCGGCCCGGTGAAGATCAAGTCAAAGGGTACTGCGCAACCAGCCGATGCCGAGAAGCGTTCATTCGAAGCATTCCTTGAATATGAAGTCACCTACACCTATGCAAATGGTGTCGAGTTAACTGCTACGGACAAGGGTGAGAATGGCGTCACATTCGAGGGCGAAGACGGCCGCTGGATCTTTGTTTCCCGTGGACGTATCGCCGCGAGTGATCCTAAGCTCCTGACCGATCCCCTACCAGAGAAGGCTGAGCGGCTGTATGTTTCTGACAACCATGCTCAGAACTTTGTGGATGGTATCCGTACACGGAAGCAGCCTATCTGTAATGTTGAGGTAGGCCACCGGTCGGCATCTGTTTGTCACTTGGGTAACATCTCTCTTCGTCTCGGTGGCCGTGAGCTCAACTGGGATCCGAAGAAGGAAGTCTTCAAGGATGATGCTGAAGCGAACGGGATGATCAACCGCAAGATGCGCGGGGGATGGACCATCTAATCTTCATGAAGGTTTGTATAAACACTTCAACCATTCGCGGGCGGGGCTTGTCCCTGCCCGTTTTGGCATCACTGGTCGCGAGAGCCGGTTGGGAGGGCATCGAGCCCTGGATATCGGAACTCGAAGCAGTGGACAAACAGCCCGGTGGCCTTGAGCAGCTGTCTCGGCAGCTGGATGACCTTGGACTTGCGATGCCAAGTGCCATTGGTTTTTCCCAGTGGATTGTGGATGACCCAGCGCAGCGAAAGGCTGGTCTCGATGATGCGCGCCGATGTATGCAGCTGGTACGGCGCGCTGGTGGCAAGCGCATAGCGGCTGCGAGTATTGGGGCGCATACAGCAGAGAGCCGTGTGATCCCTAGCGATGTCATCGCTGAACGGTTTACCGCTCTTGCCGCGATTGGCCGCGAGGAAGGTATCGAACCTGAGCTTGAGCTGTGGGGATTTTCGACAAACCTAAAGCGTCTGGATACGGTCAAGCAGGTTTATCGAATGGCTGGTGCTGCTGGCTCATCGATGCTCCTCGACACTTACCACTTGTACAAAGGCGAATCGGACTTAGGCGGACTTTCTGATATTCGTCCCACAGAACTAGGTGTGTTCCATGTCAATGACTATCCGGCATTGGCTCCAGCGGTGATTGCTGATAAGGATCGGGTGTTTCCGCAGACTGGTATCGCGCCCGGTGTGCAGATTATTCAACAGCTCCGCAAATGTGGATGGAATGGCTTTGTGAGTCTGGAACTGTTCAACCCTGAATATGATCAGCTCCCAGTTGAGCTTGTTATTCGGACGGGGCTTGAAAAGACCCGTGAGCTGCTGAGCGCAAAGGTATGAAAAAGCCCTCAGCGTGAGCTGAGGGCTAATTCCCGGACAAGGATTCGAACCTCGGTTTTCAGGGCCAGAACCTGACGTGCTGCCGCTGCACCATCCGGGAGCGCGCAAGAATCCTATCGTGTACGACTGAACAAAGCAAGGATTTCACGCAGTTAGGTTCTATAATGGCGGTGATGCCTCAGGAGCATCTTTCTCTATGGCTGACACAAATCTGTTTACTATTGAACTGTCAGGTCGCAGCGAGCATGTAAGTGCCGTGCGGCGCGCTATGCGCATACTGGCAAAGGAAGAAGGTCTCTCTCCAGATGCCGGGGATGATTTGTGTCTGGCCGTCGGTGAAGCTTGTTCTAATGCAGTTGAGCACGGAGAACCGGACTGCCGCATCCAAGTCCGAGCACGACGCAGTGGGCACGACATTGTTATCGATGTGGACAGTGCTGGAGAGTACGTTCCATCTACAGCCGCAACGATGCCGGAAACAGATGCTGAAGGCGGCCGAGGCCGTGCATTGATGCATGCTTTGACCGACAGAGTCGAGTACCTAACACAGCCTGGTCGGACAATCGTGCGATTGGTAAAGCGAATATTCTAAAGACTGCAGCCATGAAGTCCGATAGTATTTGATACATCACGTAATCGTGAGCGCATGGGAACAATGATGGAAGAAGATCCTCTCAAAATTTGGCAGCACGTACATGGAGCATCCGTCCACTTCCCTTTAGCGATGGCTACTGGTGCCCTCATTGCGCGTGTTGCGCCCACTAAAATCCTTGCAGAGCATCGTGAGAGCTTTATCCGCCTCTCTGTTATCGCAGGAGCACTGATCAGTATCCCTGCCGTTATCAGCGGACTTGCGGCAATGAATGGCTGGTTTGGAATTGAGCCTTGGTCGGCTGGTCGTCTCGTAGGTCATCGAAACAGCGCGCTAGTTGGCAGCATTCTTCTCATTATGCTCGCACAACTACAAGTGATTGTAAAAGAGCCCCCCCGTTGGTTGACCACACTGGTTCTGGTGATTAGTGCCCTTGCTATGGGCTATGCAGGCTTTCTCGGTGGTTACGTCGCTCGGGGCTACTAGAGGTGAATTGGCCTAGAAAGCCAGTTCTCCTTGCCATAGGTGTTGGTCTGTTGCTGGTCGGAGTGTTCTTAGCGAATCGTAAACCACCCCAACCTGCTGCGACTTTAGTCTCACAGCAAGCAACCAACATAGTGAGTGCATTCAATCGAGCTGACAATCGTGAGCTTTTGAATACGGTTTCTCCAGACTTCAGCGCGGGCGGTTGGACAAAACCACGCTTACAGCTTGCGCTCATGCGTTGGAAACGCCAAGGGATTCAGGCCACTCTTCAGCAAACTCAGATCACCGCATCTGGCAGTAAGGAGTACACCGTAACTGCAAACCTCCAGGCACGCGATACGCGGACACAAGAAGGTGTCTGGTCCGCCCCCGATGCAACATTGGTCTTTCGACTAGAGCGCCCAACTCCCGACATCCCTTTTCTTCCAGGGACATGGCGTCTTGTGTCAGTGTCTGGGGCATCCCTACCGGAAGCTTCTCTAGCCGATTAAAGAATAACACCGCAATGCGAATAAGCATTACGGTGTCAGTTACTACAATCTGAAAGGAAGATTTACTCTTCGTCGGTATCGTCCTCCAGCAGCGAAACGACGCTATCGTCATCGCCTTCACCACCATCGACATCCTCGCCTGCATCTTCTTCATCCTGAAGCTCATCCAGACTGATATCGCCTTCTTCGTCATCGACTGCCTTGACTACTGGCTCATCTGGAGGAAGGACATCCGCATGGACATCAGTGTTCTTACGGCCCTTGTCGGAGACAAAGCGAACCTTGACATCAGAGTACCAACCAGGGACATTCTGCATCGGTTCATTGGTGACTGAGCAGCGGACGACCTTGACGGCGCCTTCTTCGATAGAGACTTCCTTAGCCATTATCCATTCTTTCCTTCAGCAGAATCTCCAGCCGATACGACTGCCTTGCTCTGCGCTTTTGCTTTGTCTGGTAGCACCGGTGTAGGTGTCAACCACGCATTGATGAACATCAAGCCACCCGTAAGCAAATACAGCGCTGGTTCATAACCAAGAGCCGCTCTGCCCGGATCGAACACAAACTTGCCTTTGAATAGAAATCCACATGCTCCAAGCACCATCATTAAGATGCCAAGAATATTGAATGAATTCCACCAGCGGACTTTTATGTTCTGCATACTAGATATCCCAACTGACGATGCTACCACGGGTAGCAAGTTTTTGTAGCACTGTAGAGGACTACGTAGAGTAAGTACTGTGTCGTTCCCTATCAGAGTCCCAGTGCGATGCGTGCTTGCACTAGCTGATGATCGACGCTGGAACGTGCGGTACCACCGTATGAAGTCCGGGCATTTGCACTTGCCGCTGGGGTAATGGCATCAAGTGCACGCGCCGTAAACCGTTCATCGTATTCTTTCAAATCTGCTAGTGTCAGATCTTCAAGACCAACTCCGGCGGCAATGCTTCCACGGACGACACGACCAACAATTTCATGCGCTTCACGGAACGGAACGCCATCGACAGCAAGGGCATCTGCCAAATCCGTTGCAGTCGAAAAATCGCCATGCATCGAAGCAAGCATTCGATCCTTCTTGAACTTTGCATCCGACAGCATCCGCTGCATGAGTGTCACACACAGCTCTGTCGTTTCTACCGCATCGAACAGTGGCTCTTTATCTTCTTGAAGGTCCTTGTTGTACGCAAGTACTAGCCCCTTCATCAATGTCAATAGCGTCACCAAGTCGCCGTAAACACGCCCGCTCTTTCCACGAATAAGCTCTGCGACATCGGGGTTCTTTTTCTGCGGCATGATGCTTGACCCTGTCGTCACGGCATCGGAGAGTTCGATAAACGCAAACTCAGGCGACATCCAAAGAACGATTTCCTCCGCAAAGCGCGACAGATGCATCATGGTGATGCTACATGCAGCCGTCACCTCAATCGCAAAGTCACGGTCACCAACGGCATCGATTGAGTTTTCAATGACCCCATCAAACCCAAGCTCTGCGGCCACCATCTGACGATTCAGCGGATAGGGAGTGCCTGCAAGCGCTCCTGCGCCGAGCGGCAGCAAATTCATGCGTCGACGGGCATCGATGACCCGGGACTCATCGCGCCCAAGCATCCAGAAGTACGCAAGGAGGTGATGTGCGAGATAAACGGGCTGGGCATGCTGATGGTGCGTACGCCCCGGAAGGATTGCTTCAGGATTGTCATCCGCCAGCTCAACAAGCTGTTTGCGCAAACCATGCAGAGCAAGCGCAAGCGTGTCACATCGTCCACGAAGCCACAACCGGATATCGGTCGCGACCTGATCGTTGCGACTACGGCCGGTATGTAGTTTCCCAGCAACCGCCGGGCCTAAGCGCTCTCTAAGGAGCTGCTCAACGGCCGAATGGATATCCTCGGCATCCGGTGGAAGCTCAGCGTGGCCCGCATCGATGTCATCGCGTAGCGACTCCAGCCCTTCGACTAGCGCTGTGGCATCGTCGGCAGGAATAATGCCCTGAACGCCTAGCATGCGGGCGTGC
>JAURHZ010000089.1 GCA_030833025.1 Armatimonadota bacterium | reverse complement strand
GGGCCAAGATCACTTCTGCGGTGCGATTCTTTGATGAATCTACATCGGATGATGTCCGGCGTGAAATCCTAACGGAGAACCGAATTCGCTTTGTTGTCTATCCAAACAAGCTCGCGGATGGGCCTCTCGCGGATGGCGCGGGGGCTGCGCTGCTCAAGCCCGATGGCTCTCCGCAGTACATCCCGGTGCGGTGGTCAAAAGGGACACTAGAATCACAGACGGCATCGAAGGCGTATCAGGAAAACCCTGTCGGAATGAAGCGCGTGTTTTCAAGCCGCGACGTAGAGATATTTGAGGTTGTGAATTGAGTTCAGCGCTTAAGTTTAGTGTTTTGAAGACGGCAACCGATTGCAATGCCAGGCTTGGTGTTCTCTCGCTTCCGCGGGCTACGGTCGAGACACCCGTCTTTATGCCGGTCGGGACGCAGGGGACAGTCAAGGCGATGCAGTTCGAGAACATCGAGCAGCTGGCCTACAAGCTGATTCTAGGGAATACATTTCATCTCTATCTACGTCCCGGCAGTGAGCGAATCGAGCGACTCGGTGGACTTCCGAACTTCATCGGCTGGTCGGGTGCGATGCTCACCGATAGCGGCGGCTTTCAGGTCTTTTCCCTGAAGGACTTGCGAAAGATCACAGAGAGTGGGGTGGCATTTAAGTCTCCACTCGATGGCTCAAAGCATGATTTTACGCCCGAGCGCGTGATGGAAATTGAGCATCAACTAGGCGCAGATGTGATTATGGCATTCGATGAATGCACGCCATATCCATCGACAGAAGAGTATGTCCGCCTGTCGATGGAGCGTACGCATCGCTGGGCGATCCGCTGCCGGGACAAGCATGCGGAGCTCGGTGGTGACAGTACGGGGCGTAACCTCTTTGGGATTGTTCAGGGAGGCACGGATGAGGCGCTTAGGGCCGAGAGTGCAGCATTTATGTCATCACTGGACTTTGCTGGCGTTGCTATCGGCGGTGTAAGTGTTGGCGAACCACCGGCAGAGATGTACCGGATCACGCGAAATACTGCTCCACTGCTTCCGAAGGACAAGCCGCGTTATCTGATGGGTGTCGGTATGCCGGAAGATATTTTGGAAGCGGTTATTGCGGGGATGGATATGTTTGACTGTGTGTTGCCGACCCGGATGGCGCGGAACGGCACTGTGTTCACAAGTCAAGGTCGGCGTCATGTTAGTAATGCACGATTTGCGGAGGACACAAACCCAATCGATCCAGAGTGTGATTGCCTTACATGTAGGCGGCACAGCGCAGCCTATCTACGCCATCTACACCGCTGTAATGAAATCCTCTTTGCGAATTTGGCATCAATTCACAACCTTGCATTCTATGCAAAGCTGATGCAACAGATCAGGAATGCAATTGCAGATGGCACTCTGCTAATGCTAAGGGACACGCTGCGGGCCCAGTGGGGGCTTGTGCCAATCGACGCATTAACTTAGTGTTCGTTCCCCTTGACGTTCAACCCGTGTTTGCCATAAGATAGCCTGAATAAGAATGTAAACCCTCCACGTGTGGGTGAGGTAATGCTTTTGCCGGAGATGCCTGAGGTTGAGACGCTTCGACGCGGACTTGTAAGGGCAGCAGCTGGGCAGAGCATCACTTCGATTCGCATTTCGGATGAGCGAGTGCTCAAGCGGTGTGATTCAGATGACTTTACGGAGCGGCTCACGGGAGCAACTGTGAGGGCTGTGAATCGCCGAGGGAAGTACTTGCTTTTTGAGATGGTTGTGGCGAATGTCGCTCCGTTTCATTTGGTTGTGCACTTGAACATGAAGGGTGGCATTCGGCGTTTTGACACCGATGTTCCTCAGCAGAAGTACGAGTGTGTACGTGTTGGGCTAAACACTGGATCAGTGTTGGTCTACACGGATATGTGGACTTGGGGTGATTGGCATCTAGATGAAGCAGCGGCGTTTACGCAAGTAGCTGATGTTGTATCGATGGGGCCTGAGCCTTTGGATAGTGGTTGGTCTGGAGCGCTGCTTGCTGAGCGGCTTGCCGGAAGGCGAGGTCTTATCAAGGCTGTTCTTTTAGATCAAAAGGTAGTTGCCGGGGTTGGGAATATATATGCGGATGAAGCTTTGTTCACCGCGGGTATATCTCCGAAGCGGCAGGCATCGAGTCTAGATGCTGGCGAGTGCGATGCGCTTGCTACATCGATTGCCTCGACGCTGGAAACTGCGGTTCGCTGCGGCGGATCGCTGGGTGAATATGTTGACTTGGATGGAAATCCGGGTACTTACGAACCAAGAGTGTATGGAGGGAAGGGGAGACCCTGTCCTCTGTGCGGTGGTCCGCTGATGAAAATCAGCGTTGGAGGCCGTGGGACGACCTACTGTCCCGACTGTCAGCATTAGGCTGATGTTGGAAAATTTGGAAGGGATCCTGCTTGACGTGGAATGGAAAGTCAGGCAGTGAATAGCGTTATATCTGTATGTCCGAGGAAACAACAGGCATTGACCAGGCTGCACTCGCAGCCACTGCGGCGTATGCCGCTGATCAGATGCCACCGCTTGATGAGATTACGGTTCCGGGCTCTGCCCGTGAGATCGGTGACACTGGGTCCGATGTTCGGCCAGGTGTTGTGGTTCAGGGAACCGTTGTCCATATCGACGCACGTGAAGGTGTGTTGGTTGATGTAGGAACGAAGTCCGAAGGCCTTATCCGCCCGGATGAGCTCTCACGTGAGCCTGTTGCAAATCTCGAAGACATCGTCTCCGTAGGCGACACAATCGACGTCTACGTGATGAAGGAAAACGAAGATGGCCAGCTCCTTCTGTCCAAGAAGCGTGCTGACTTCGAAAAGTCTTGGGATCGCGTGCAGATTGCACTTGAGACTCAAGAGACCATTAAAGCGATGGTTACCGACCGTGTACGCGGCGGACTTGTCGTCGACCTCGGAATCCGCGGCTTTGTCCCGGCATCCCATGTTGGAAACGGCAAGCTTAAGAACCTCGACAAATTCGTCGGTCAGAGCGTTCCCCTCAAGGTTCTTGAAGTTGATCGCCATGGCCGCAAGGTCGTTCTTTCACACCGTAAGGCAACTGAGGAAGAGCGCGAAAAGCAGAAAGTTGATACTCTCGAGTCTCTCGCCGAAGGCCAAGAGCGAACCGGTATCATCCGCCGTGTAACCGACTACGGAGCTTTTGTTGACCTCGGTGGAATCGATGGACTTCTCCACGTTTCCGAAATGTCATGGACCCGTATCAAGCATCCATCCGATGTTGTCAAGGTTGGACAAGAAGTCAAGGTCAAGGTCCTGCGCCTTAGCCCAGACCAGGGACGTGTTTCCCTCGGTATGCGCCAAGTCATGCCAGATCCATGGGAATCTGCAGGCGAGCAGTTCCACGTCAACGATGTCATCGAGGGTGAAGTCACCCGAATCGTACCTTTTGGTGCATTCGTTCTCCTCGAAGGTGGACTCGAAGGTATCATTCCGAACTCCGAGAGCTCACACCGCCGTATGGCGAAGGCATCCGATGTCGTTGAATCCGGACAAACGGTTACCGTCAAGGTTATCGATGTACGTCCTGAAGAGCGTCGTTTGACCCTCTCCCTGCGTGCACTGCAAGCCCGTGACCCAGCTGATGCATTCGTACCTGCACCTGCAGTCGAAGAAGATGCTGGCGGACGCCGTGGCAAGAAGGACAAGCGTCGTCGCGGAGATGATGATGGTGGAGATATCCGCTCCTTCCTCCGCCCAGGTGCCGACTTCGGAACCACACTCGGAGACATGTTTGGTGACATGTTCGCCACCGCACGTAAGTCTGAAAAGAAGCGTGCACCACGTCGCCGTGATGAAGACGATGAGGACCTCGACAACATCGATATCGATGACGTTGAGACCGAAACCGAAGTCGAAGCTGAAGCCGAGACAGAAGAGGCATAATCCTCGCACGGTTATCAAGCTAACATGGACCCCGGAGCAATCCGGGGTCTTTTTCTTGCCCCCTCCATTTCGCCATGCTAGATTGACATCAATGGCAATCTGGGCAATCACCGGTGGTATAGCATGCGGAAAATCAGCTGTTATTGCTGCATTTGAACGCCGAGGTGTGACGTGCTACTCCGCAGACAAGGATGCACGGGATGTCCTGAAAGATCCGATTGTCGATCAGGCGGTTCGAGACGCTTTCCCGGATGCTCTGGATGCCACTGGCCAGCTAGATCGAGCCATCCTTGGGCAGCTCATATATGCAGATTCATCTAGGCGTACACTCCTTGGCCAAATCATGCATCCCGCTATCAGAGCACGAATGAAAACCCGAATTGAGCAAAACCAACGTTACGAGCCTGAGCGTCTTGAACTTTACGAAGTGCCGCTCCTCTTCGAAGGCGGACTAGAAGTCTGGTTTGATGGCACTATCTGCGTGACATGCTCGCCAGATATCCAACGACACCGCCTGATCGAGCGTCATCGTGACAGATACAACACCACGCTGACCGGCGAAGAAATTGACCAAATACTCGCAAGTCAGCTACCTGTGGCGGTGAAGGCTGAGAGGGCAGACATCGTGATCGACAATTCCGGATCAACCGATGACCTTGAATCGAAAGTAGAAAGCGTCATGGAAACATTGATCTCTAAAGCGAGGCCATAAACCTTGTTATCGCTGGAATCATCATCCGTTGGTGAACTAAAAACGCATCGTGGCCATAGTCCGAATTCAAAATAACAGCCTCCGCATTTTCATTGCCGCCGCGCTGCGCACGTTCAGCAATTTCAACCGTCTGACGGGGCGGGAAGAGGTCATCTGATGAAAATCCGATTGCTAATATTTTGGCTTGGACGGTAGCAAAAACGTCATCCAGTGATGTTCGGCCACGGGCTAGCCCATGGCTGTCAAGTGCCCGGGAAATGAGAATGTATGTGTTCGCATCAAACCGCTTGTTGAGCTTGTCACCTTCATCATTGAGATAATCCTCGACGAGAAAGTCAGAGCGCGGGCTGATATCCCGTGAGAACAACGGGTCACAGCCATCATGGAACATATCTTGGAAAGATGTATCCGAGAGATAGGAAATCGTCCCAATCATTCTCGCAAGCGCGAGGCCAGCTTCTGGCGCAGAACCAAGCGATGCGTAATGTCCATTGTTGAATGCCGGGTCAAGGCGGATTGCAGTACGAGCGCAGTGGTTATAAGCGATCGCTCGTGGATTTGGAGTGAGCGCAGTCGCCACTGGGATAATTCCACGTACGGCATCCGGGTACATCGCGGCCCACTCAAGTGCCTGAAATCCGCCCATCGAGCCACCGGCCACACAAGCTACTTCAGTCACGCCAAAACATTGCTCTAGAAATGCCTTTTGCGTTGTGACCATATCTCGGATGGTGATTCGTGGGAAATCAGGGCCATAGGGCTGCCCATTCGCTGGGTTTGTGGACAATGAGCCCGTTGTGCCCCGGCATCCTCCCAGAAAATTTGGTGCGATGACACACCAGCGCTCAGTGTCAATTGCCTTTCCGGGGCCAATCAGGTCGTCCCAATAACCCGATGACCGATTTGACAAGGCATACTTTCCTGCTGCATGGCTTGATCCGGTGATGCCATGGGCAATGAGAACGACGTTTGTACGATCGGCATTAAGTTCACCATAACGTTCGTAGGCAACTTCAACTTTAGGCAGGTAGGCGCCAGACTCCAAAGTCATCCCGCCAGATAGTTGGAAGATCTCTTTTGTAACTAGCAGTGGGGATGTTTCAGGTGCATCATGTACGGACATTGTCGCTATATTATCGCTGTCCAGTCTGAACATCGGCCCGTGCTACAATGCGTCGATTAGGTAATTCGTAAGCATGAAACATGTTATTTCCATCTCGTTGGGCTCATCGACAAGAGACAAAACCGTACAGACAGTCTTTCTTGGTGAGGAGTTCACGATTTCGCGTCAGGGCGTGGATGGAGATGAGAAGCGCTTTATGCAGCGCCTCGCGGAGCTGGATGGTTCGGTTGATGCCTTTGGCTTTGGCGGCATGGACCGCTACCTTTATGTAGGTGACAAACGCTACGAGTTTTCTGCGGCAAAGCGCCTGCTTGCTCCCGCAACCAAGACACCTGTTCTCGATGGCAGTGGGCTGAAAAACACCCTCGAACGTGCGGTTGTACGCCGTCTGGCAGCGGAAGGCATCGTTGATTTTGCCCATTCCAAGACGTTGATGGTTGCCGGAGTAGACCGGTTTGGGATGAGTGAAGCCCTTGCCAAGCAGGGGGGGGAGATTGTCTTCGGTGACTTGATGTTTTCTCTTGGCCTCCCTATTCCCATCCACGGGGCAAAACTTCACCGCTTAGTCGCAGGCTTGTTGCTCCCACTAATTGTGCAAATGCCCCTCTCAGTGCTTTACCCGATGGGGGAGAAGCAGAACAAGATTATTCCCGCCCATCAACAGTGGTACGCATGGGCGGACATCATAGCGGGAGACTTTCACTACATCCGGCGACACCTTCCGACCCCCGAAAGTGGGATTCTTAAGGGTAAAACTATCCTGACAAATACCACCACCGAGCAGGATCAGGTCGAGCTCCGTGAACGTGGTGTAAAACGTTTGATTACGACAACGCCATCGTTTGATGGCCGTTCTTTTGGCACAAATGTAATGGAAGCGATGTGTGTTGCGCTAAATGATGGCAAGCTCCTTGATCGTGCCGGTTACGAAGCGGTGCTGGCTAAACTTTCATGGGACATCAACATCATCGACCTACAGACTTCAAGTGGAGGCTCATCTAAGTAATGGAGCGCTTTGCCTTTATCATCCATGCAATTGACGTTCGCGCGGATGTCGCCAAAAAGTATCCCATTGCCAAGTACTTTCCAGCCCCAATGGTTGAGAACGCGATGGCTTATGTAAAGCCGATGGTCATGTCGCACATCACCGGTATCAAGTCCAAAACGGGTGTAGAAGCGGAAGGTTGGTTTATTGGCTGTACGCTCGGGCCACGGAAGTTATTGACATCCGATCCAGAGTTTGTCTACAAAAATCTCGAGCAGTGTGTTGCACTTGCTGATGGCCTTGGCGCGAAGGTAATCGGGCTCGGCGCACTGACATCTGTTGCTGGAGATGGCGGGATTACTCTGGCAAAGCGGGTCAATATGGCCGTGACTACGGGGAATAGCTACACCGTTGCGACAGCCGTCGAGGGTGCAGTTAAGGGGGCTGACCTCATGGGAGTGCCGATTGAGGAATCCCATGTTGCTATCGTTGGAGCGGCAGGGAGCATTGGTCGAACCAGCGCAATGCTTTTGGCATCGAAGTGTCGCAAGATGACGCTGCTTGGTCGCGATTCGGGAAAGCTACAGCCGCTCGCTGATGAGCTCCGTGGCGTTTGTCGTAGCGTTGATGTGTCCTCGGATCTCTCGACAGGATTGAAGGATGCGGACGTGATTATCACTGTCACATCCGCAGTGGATGCCGTGATACAGCCTGCAGATTTAAAGCCTGGAGCGGTCGTCTGCGATGTCGCGAGGCCGCGAGATGTGTCGGTACGTGTTGCGAAGGAGCGCCCGGATGTCCTTGTCATCGAAGGTGGCATCGTTCAGGTACCCGGGCATATGGTTTGCGGAAAGACGGACAAGCGCGGCGTTGACAAAGATGGAGAGTTTAACTTTGGCTTCCCGGCTGGAACTGCCTACGCGTGTATGTCCGAGACAATGATGCTGGCGCTTGATCAGCGATATGAGTCGTTCACTCTCGGAAAAACGGTGAGTGTTGAACAGGCATCAACCATGTGGGAACTTGCAGACAAGCATGGCTTTGGACTTGCTGGCTTCCGATCATTTGAGCGCGCCGTTACCCCAGAGACAATTGCTGCAGTGCGGAAAGCTGCAGGAAGATAATCCGAGTTAGGGAATAAATTTGCCGGAGCCTCGCTGCTTGAGCGCTGTCCAGTCAATTTCACCGACCGTGTGCACTAACAGCTTTTGTAGTTTTGGAGCGATTCCAACGACGATTTTATGGACGCTTTCGTGTGCAATCCCTGACATGCTCAGACCCGCGCCGTAGTTTGTCACCACGGATGCACCGCAGTAGTGCATGCCGGCCTCGATGGCAAGCATTGCTTCATTAGCGCCAGTCATACCGACGACATCCCCACCCAGCCGGGCCATCATCCGGATTTCAGCTGGCGTTTCAAAGCGTGGGCCGTCAGTGCAGACATAGGTTCCATGTGAACGGATGTCATATCGCAACCCTGATGCTGCCGTCATAAATGCGGTACGAAGGTGTTCACTATAGGGTGGAGTTACATCCGTGTGGACAACATCGTCTGCGAAAAACGTGCGCTCAGACTGGTTACGTGTCATGTCAATGAGGTCATCAAGGAGGACTACTTCTCCGGGATGAATCGTTGTGTCAAGGGAACCGACTGCGGTTGTGGCATAGATGGCCCGCACGCCAAGGCTTGCAAGCGCGGCAATATTTGCCCGATGTGAAATGGCATGCGGTGGGATTTTGTGTCCGGTTCC
>JAURHZ010000088.1 GCA_030833025.1 Armatimonadota bacterium | reverse complement strand
AATGCCTTTATATAAGAGTGGACTTGAGCTAAACGTCCACATGAAGTTGAAGTCATGCGAATCCTTTTGGATGTTTCTCGCCCAGACCTTGCGACCGTCCACCGTGTAACACCCAAGGTCTCCATTTCCGAAGAAGAACCAGACATGTTTGCCATCGGTGGTCGGGGATGGCGCAGCGTAAATACTGCGTTCATCCAGCTGGGTGACTGATCCTTCATTCCCAGAGCGATGCCCGCTGCCAAGGTTGTCTGACCAGAGGACTTTTCCTGTTTTTCGATCAAGGGCTACGACTTGAAGTGCACCTTGTTTGACATTTGCGACCGTTGTGAAGACGTACTTGCCGTGGACGATTGGAGTGGCGTGGGATGGTCCCATGAGGTCGGCGGTCCACACAATATTTGTGAACTTTGCCGGAAGGTTTGTCGCTACGGTTGACCCATTGTGGAGAGGTCCCCGCCAGTTTGACCAATCATTTCCCTTGTTGGACTGCGGCGCGGATGCAGGCGTCGTTGAGCGGCTAGGTGTACGGAAAAACATCATCATCGATATCCTAAACTCCAATTCACTAGGGCATCATAGCACGGACACAATCTTGCTTGGCATGCCTTGTAATAGCAACATCACAACGGGGAATAAAGCAAACTCACACGACTGATTTGTAGAGGGCACGACACAGATCTAGCGTCATTGGGATCGGGTTGTGACCGCAGGTCCACTGCTCCATCGCGAGGCTGGCAAGCGTGTCGATAGGGGCATCGGTGATACCAAGCTCGGCCAGTGAAACCGCTAGGCCCAGGCTTTGGTTCAGTCCTTTGACGGTTTCTACAAGCATTGTGTGCTCAATTCCGCACTGCTCCTCGATGGCTCGATATGTTGCCGCCGAGCGTACATCGCGTTCATTTAGAGCAACTACCCCAGGAAGCATAATCGATACGGCCTGGCCATGAACTACTCCGTAGCGGGCGGTGAGCGGGTTGCCACAGCCGTGGGCCGAACCCAGCATGCTAGCCTCAATCGCCATCCCTGCAAGGGTTGCACCTGCATGTAGCTGCTTGAATGCGGTTGGCGAGAGTTGGGCAGCATCCGATGCCAGCTCCAAAAGCGCCGGCCAGAGCATCGCAAACGCATCGGTTGCCGCCGCAATACTCGCAGTGGTAGCCGTGCGCGTTACCGCTGATTCAAGGGCATGGCTAAGCGCATCGATTCCGGCGAGAATCATCACACGCTTTGGACAGGATGCCAGCAATGACACATCCAATACAGCTTGTGTTGGCGCAAGGCGTTCGTGTCCGATGGCCATCTTTCTGTGCGTAGTGTCATCGCTGATGAGCGCGTGGCTTTGTACTTCCGATCCGGTTCCAGCGGTCGATGGGTAAACAAAGAGTGGCGGAGCATCCACCGCGTCATGTCTGTGAACGGGCCACCAGTCTTTTGGGACGCCTCCTCCAAATGCGAGAAGGAGAGCCATTTTGGCCGTGTCAATCGTGCTTCCACCACCGATGGCAACCACGCAGTCTGCATCCAGAGGTTTCAGGAACGCTGCGGCTGCAAGGACATCGGCTTCGCATGGGTTTTCATGAATGTCGGTAAAAACAACACCAGCTACATCCGCAAGAGTGGTATCCACCGCTTCTTTGACATAAGCGGTGGCCATCAAGTTTTGGTCCACGAAGAAGGCAATCTTGGTATGGCCAGCTGTGACGGAGAGAAGGGACTGAAGGAGTTCTCCATCCGCATCTGTGACCGCAGTGACAATATTCAGCGCCGACCGATGAAACGCAAGCCTATCGGTTAGCTCGCTGGTTGGTGTTGCCACTGGATACTCCTACGGCGATACAGAAACTCAAACAGATTTCCTTCGTGGGGTTGGTTCCATTCGACATGGCTGGTAGGCAATGCACCAACATTCAGACGGTCGATATGCGGGCAGGCCATGATTTCCTGGAGGAAGGATTCATCATTGGTGATGGCCGTTACGATTAGGCTCTGCCCGAGCTTCTCCAGCATTTCGGCTTGTGGAGTCTCGATAACCTGTGCGAATGGGAACATATACTCTTTTCCCGCCATCGGGTGGTCCCAGGATGCACAGTACAGAATCGTAGGATGTAGATACGTACAGCCATCCCGCTCAACCTTACGAGGACCATCGTGCTTGTCTGCGGAACAGTCCACCGCGCCCGCAGTTTGGAGTCCGGCATCGATGGCGGCATCCATCATTTCAGCCATTCGTGGATTTGCAAATCCACTGAGGATCGCGTCTGGATCTTCTGGACCGCGTGGGAACACTTCGGCAACCTTTCTGGCGACCGCTTCTGCGATTTCACGGCCATACTTTGGAACAACGACCGTGGATGCGTTAATACAAGAACGGCCACCATTTGCAGAAATAGATGTCGCGATGACATCGATGTATTCCCGCCAGTTTTCGATGCAGTCATTCCCGATGATGATTTTCGACCAGCCTGGGCCGTGCACTTCGACGCCTGGGTTGGATGCGTACTTTTGTACTGTGGAGACATCGCCAAAGATCAACGCACGCTTGGATACTTCCATGAGCGCACCGCTACCTTCGTGGTCTGTTGGGTAGAAGGAGAATGCTTCGGCGGGAACCCCGGCTGCAATAAACGACTGGATAATACGCAGTGGCGTCCATGGCTCTTCACGACCAGGCTTAAGGACAAGAGGTGTCTTGAGGGAAATACTAGGCATCCAAAGCGAGTTCACGCCTGGCGAGTTACTAGGCAGGACGACAGAGAGAAAATTCGCAGTGGGGAAGTAAGCGACGGGGATGCCATTCTGCTGTCCGTAGAGCCTGTCAAGGACATCTAGACCCAACCCGCGGCTGAGTCCTGCGAGAATCGTTTCCATCTCGGTGAACACCTGATGGATTTTTGCCATATTACGGCGTACTAGCGAGTGTGGCAGCCCGCTTGTTTCCGAAAGCTGGTGGATGTAATCCGTGGGAGTTTGTTCTTGGTCACCAACGGGGAGCGTTGACTCCATAAAGTGTCGACCAGCTTCTTTGGTCATCGCCACAAGCTCGGTCACGGAGAAGCCCGCGAGGCAGCTTCGATCTAGTCTGCGGAGATCACGCTTAATGAGGGCTGCATTTGCTTGCGCAACGCGTGCAATAACCTCACCTGTGCGTACACTCTTAAGCTCTACATGGTCGTAGCTTGCATATTCAACGCCTTTTCGGAGGACAGGAATGGTTGGAATGGACATTAGGTTGTTCCTTTAGAGTCAGGCCAGAACATGGACCTTGGACAGTGTGCGGGCAACCACTTGGTTGCCAAAGACGCTTAGTGATGCGTGGGATTCTTCACCAAGGGCCAGCATTGTTGGTGGTCCTGGCTGTTGTGTATCAGCGACACGCACGACTTCACCTTTTCTGGTGATGTTTAGAATGGCATTTTGCATCCGGATTGGGGATGCAAATGCGGCATCGGCGATGCGCTCTTGATAGACGGTTGTCCCTGTTACTGAGTTAACACGTAAAACAATGCCGTTGTCACCCCAAAAGAGCGTATCGGAACCGACGGTCAGCGGGGTAGGGACATAGCTTGTTGCGCGATTGAGAGACCACTTCTGGACCGGTGGCCCAGACTTGGCAAGCTCAAAACCAATCGCGAGACGTGAGCCGGCTCCGCTGCCAGTTGTCACAATGAGCATGTCGCCATTACGAGTCACGGCACCTACGCAGCGCTGTGTAAATGGAGATTGCTTGAGCTGCCAAACGAGCTCGCCCGTTGCCGCATCCAGAGCCGTTAGGCCAAATGCCGTACTTGGAACGATGACTGTTTCGCGCCCAGCAATCATCGTTACGAGAGGGGCTGCATAAGGAGCATCCGCAGACATCCGCTTGTGGTGCCACTTCACTTTCCCCGATGCGACATCGATTGCAAGAATGCCACCCATCGCAAAGTCAGGTTCTGCTGCAACGATCGCGGTGGCTCCGATGATTGTCGGTGATCCTCCATAGCCATGTTGGGTAGGAAATTTACCGAGGTCTATGGTCCATGTTTTCTTCCCCGAAAGGGAGAAGCCATAGACTTGGAGCTCGCTGCTACCAGAGGGAGTTAGTGCGACGCCACCCTTAGCACAGACCACTGGTGTCGAGCTTGCAAAAGTGTTGAACTCATGACGGTGGTATTGGGCGAATGGTGACTTAATTGTCCAA
The DNA here is from genome assembly GCA_030833025.1 of Armatimonadota bacterium. Lineage (GTDB taxonomy): Bacteria > Armatimonadota > Armatimonadia > Armatimonadales > Armatimonadaceae > CAIRTT01. Next base: position 4,355 of record JAURHZ010000088.1, on the reverse strand, counting down.
TCGATGTTGCGTTTTCCAGGATTGATGCAGTGAAGGAGGTGATTCCCTGTTGTCGCATCAGCTGTGCAGGTAAACCATTGACCGCCTTGTTCAACGATGCTGGAATGGCCACTCCCGGGGAGTGGGAGCGACCACTTTACAGATTTCAGGTCTGGAGGGCGCACCGATGTGGCATCCCCATCGCCACCGGGCCCTCGGAGTCGATTCCACGGGGATGCCTTTTGCAACATTTAGTAAACGCCTTCGATCGTTGTCGAACTAAGTGCGCCAAACGGACGGACCTCAGCGACGCCATCCCAGGCAAAACGACCAAATGGCTCGCGGCGGATGGCTTCATCACGCTCGAGGAAGCGTGGCATAAAGAACTCTTTTGTAAGCGTCGTCAGCTCAACACGTCCCCATTCACCATAAGGCACTGTCTCTTCGGTCTTATCAGGATTGACGACACGGAGTACGGCACGTGGTTGTGGCGCATGGTAAGTGATCGAGTACTTGTCTGCCGCGCTGATTGGCCTAGAGCAGGCAAGCCCCATCAGCGTATTGCCGTATGTTGGTACAAACTGTGCCCGGTTGTCCAGAACCTCTTCAACGGAGAAGCGAACCGTTTGCGGTGTCATCGATGTACCTCCGCAGAAGACACCCTTGATGCCGGCATCCGGGACGTTGATCAGCTCATCGAGAGCCTCAAGCAGCAACGGTGTCGTAAAGAGACAGGAGATCTTCCTGTGCTTGAGGATGACCGCCGCTTGCTCAACGCAGTGGCGCTTGTATTTCTTGGCAGCTTCGAAGTCTTTGTCTGCTATGAGGCGCTTCACCCAGCGTGGATCGAGATCGACATGATAGCAGGAGCCACCACGGTGGTTTGCTAAGTGCTCAATGGCAAGGCGTAGGCGACGTGGCCCAGTAGGACCAAGCATTAACCAGTTTCCGCCTTTTGGGAAGAACTCATCATCGAGGTGGTCGCTGAACTCTTCGTAGTCAAACTTGTGGTCATCCCAGCCGATGCGTTGTTTAGGCATTCCGGTTGTTCCACCCGTTTCGAAGACTACGAACGGGCGTCCGGTCCATTGTTTTGGAACCCAGCGCTCGTTTTGCTCATCGCGAAGCCATTCATCTTGAAAGTGCGGGAATTTGATGAGGTCATCCGATGTCTTGATTTCCTGACGTGGGTCCCATCCAGCATTGGCTGCCCATTCCAACCAGAACGGAGAACCGGTTTCGGGTGAGAAGTGCCAGTTGATGACATCCACGAGATGGCTATCAAGCTGTGCCTTTGCGGCATCGATACGCTCTTGGGATACAGGTTCAGACATTAAAAGTGATTTCCTCAATGAAAAGAGGGGATGACCTTGCGATATCCCCTCTGTGGTCAACGATGTTGATACTTACTTCGAGAAGTATTTGTCAATAGTTGCTTTGCTTGGTGGAGGCGTGATCAGCGACACGAGAAGCATCAGGAGCGCCGAGCCAACCACCATTGGGAACACAGGGAGGAAGCCGTAGATCGTCACATTGACGGGGCCACGGAGGAACATATCCCCGAGCTGTGGGAAGATGCGCACTTGTGTTGGCGGTTTCTTCTTTCCGCCAGGTCCTCCCGGACCGCCAGCTCCTGGACCACCAGGTGCACCCGCACCTGGACCTGCTGGGCGCATTCCCTCTGGGGATCCGCCTGGCGCGCCACCTTGTGCTGTTTGTAGCACGGATGGAGCAGGTGTTGGACCGCCGGTAACCTGAGGTGCTCCACCTGGCTGCGCATCCGGCGCACCTGGTGCACCAGCTTGCGGACCACGTTGAACAGCAGGACCACCGCCGGCGGCAGGCCCGCCACGCATCGCGGATGCTGCTGGGCGCTTTGGAGGCTTAGGTGCGATGGCATCAGAGATGTTGGTCAAGTGCCAGTTTGCAAACACACATCCAACAACCCAAACGGTGGCAGCAAGCGCACCCCATTTGGTCGATCGCTTCCAGAACAATGCTGCCAGCATCACTGGTGCAAGCGCCGCAAATCCCGAGAAAGCGAAGCGGATTGCGAGCTCAAAGATGTTTGCTTTCTCTTTGAGTGCGAGGGCGATTACGTAGCTGACGAGACCGATGAGAACGATAAATGCACGTCCTGCCCAGACTTCAGCTTTTGGACCAAACTTCTTGCGTCCACCGTAGTAGGCAAAGAGGTCTTCTGTAAACACCGTCGAGAGTGCGAGGATCTGGGAGTCAGATGCCATCACACACGCCATGATGCCGGCTCCGAGGACGCCTGCAAGCACTGGGCTGGTGTTCTGTGACAGCAAGCGGATGATGACATCGTTTGCTTCGGCTGGCGACAGTCCCGGGATAACCTTGCTTGCGACGACTCCAAGGTAAACCGATGGCAGCCAAATCAACAAAATACAGATTGGGTATAGAACAACCGTGCGCTTAAAGTGCGTAACCTTTTCAGCGGTCATACACATGATAGCGATGTGCGGGAACATCACAGCGCTAAGCGGGATGAACATGTAAGAGAAAAACTCTTCCGCCGGCATCCGCTCACGGGAAAGGAGAAAGCTTTGTGGTCCTTCGCTGATGGCTTGCATGGTTGCTGGGAAGCCACCAACGCTTTTGGCAATCAATGTGAATGCCGTTACGCCAAATGCAAGGAATAACACGGTTTGGAAGGTGTTGACCCAGGCTGTGCCGCGCATTCCGCCGAAGAAGACGTATGCAACTACCGTGATGGCGACAATCGCACCACCGATGGCATAGGGCACCTGCCCGCCAGAAATGGTTTCAAGTGTCGAGCCACCGCCCATCACACCAATGATGATGTAAGGGACAAGCATCAGGGCCGTAACTACTGCGATGAACGTTCCGATACCACCGGATTCCCAGCGGTCACGTAGGAACTGTACCTGTGTGATATGTCCGTGTTTCTTACCGAGTGACCAGAGTCGGGTGCCGATGAGCCATAGGGTAAGTGGAATCACAATTCCGGATGACGATGCCATCAGGCCATACACGCCAATACCGCGTTGGTAAGCAAAACCACTCGAGCCGAGAATGGCCACCGCCGTCATATTCGTACCAAAAATGGACAGCAGGAACACAAGTGGTCCAAGCTTACGGCTTGCAACAAAGAAGTCCTCGCCGCTGCCTGCGGAGCCTTTACGGAAGGCAAAAATGCCGATGTAAAGCACGACGGCAAGGTAGGCAAATACGATTAGTGCTGGAATCATGCCGTTACCTCATCATCGTCATCAAGGTTCTTTGGCCATGCATACTTGACCAGAATCGCCATCGTGGCACTGGCAAGCAGGGAATAGCCTACATGGTATGCAAGGCCCTTGGGGAGGAAGCCAAACACAAGGGAGGCATCCTTCCAGTTCCAAATATCGTGATGCAGCACTAGAACAGCTGCCACCAACAATGCGAGACCAATCTTCATAGATTAGTCCTCCTTTACCGCGCTACGTCCATCTGTAAGACAGGCTGTAAGCGCTTTATGCTGAGCACGGGCTTTGTTTGCGTTGGCTTCCATGCGTGCGAGCTGTGCCTTGGCAACGGGCGTGCTGTGGTCAACAGGTGCCTGTGCGGACTTTGATTTCCCGATGGCATACAAATGCGTTGGCGTCGCCACATACAGCGTGCCATTCGCGGCGACTGCCGTCGAATAAACCGGTGCACGCATGTCGAAGCGACCAAGCTCCTTCATTTGCTTTGATGCTGCAAGAACGATGACATCGCCATCTTCTGTGCCAACGTAAAGCTTGCCGTCTGCGACTAGCGTACTGGCCCAGATATGGCTTTTGGAATCGAAGACCCAGTATGGCTTGCCCGTTCCAACATCGACACAGTGAATGAAACCGCTGAAGTCCGCAACAAACATTAGGTTTCCGACTATACTTGGCGTCGACAACGATCGGTGAATCTTGTCGTAGCGCCACACAAGCCCTGTTTTTTGGAGGTTGCCGCGCTTTGTCGGGTCGATACAGACCAGGCTGCCCAGACCCTCGCCATGCTCAGGATCTTGTCCGATTGGGACGTAGACTTTTTCCTTGTAAAGCACCGGGGTGGCAATGACTTCCGAAGGACCATTGAATGTGGCGTACTTAATTGGCTTACCCGTTTTGTCCTTACGGTACGTAGTCGGATTGCAGTCAAAGCGCCATAGTTCGTCCATGACCTCAAAGTTGCCCTTGAGGGTGGTTTTGGTATCGAGACCGTAGCAAAAACCATCACCACCGCCAAAGATAACCATATCTTTGCCGCCTACCTGACCACCCGCGGCGCTCGACCAGTTCGAGTGCAGCGTTCGGCCAGACACACCAGAGTTCTCTTCACCAAGAAGAGCACCCGTGTTCTTGTCAAGCATCGCC
>JAURHZ010000087.1 GCA_030833025.1 Armatimonadota bacterium | reverse complement strand
CGCTTATTTATGGAGCCTGGCGATAATTTTTACCGTTTGGGATGCACTCTACTGAATCCCAACGTGGTCGATATGCCTAACCGGGTAGCCCTGCTCAATCAAATACTTCGCAATCGATGTCGCATGGTCGGCACCACGCGTCTCGACCAGCAGCTCTACACCTGTCGCGCCATAACGAACATCGGATGCCAAGCGGTTATGCTCGACATTCATGATGTTTCCCCCAACAGATGCGACAGCATCGAGGAGCCCCGCCAGTCCACCGGGTTTATCCTTGACAGCCGTAAAGATATGAAGGTAGCGACCTTGGCGAATCATCCCTCGCTCAATGATGTCTGCTAGCAGCTTCAAGTCCATATTTCCACCACATAGGAGAGAAATGGTTCGTCCATGGCCAAGGCCTTTGTGTTCGAGGAGGGCTGCAAGGCTTGCCGCACCGCTTGGCTCAACGAGAACCTTCATACGTGTCAGCAATAGCAGAATCGCCTGCGCAATGGCATCATCTGAGACGGTTACTACATCATCCGCGTAGCGTTGGATATAGCGAAATGTCCGTTCGCTTGGGGCTTTGATCGCGATGCCATCGGCGATGGTGTCCACGGCAAGCTTCCGTGGAACCAGGTGCCCTGCTTTGAAGGAGCGTGCTGCTGCATCCGCGCCTTCTGCTTGCACACCAATCACACGGAGACCAGGTTTGGCCTCTTTTAGGGCGCAGGACACGCCTGCAAACAGCCCACCGCCACCAATCGGGATAATTACCGTGTCGACATCCGGCAGCTGTTCCAGCAACTCGACACCAAGGGAGCCCTGTCCAGTGATAATGCCATCATCATCATAGGCGGACACAAAAACCCGCCCCTCCGCTTCGGCGATACCCTTCGCGACCGCGACAGCCTCATCGAAATTTTCACCGTCTAAAATCACATCCGCGCCGTAGCTACGCGTCGCCTCAACTTTGGCATTGCTGGCAGTACGGGGCATCACCACCCGGCATGGCACACGCGCCTCGCTACTCGCAAGCGCTAGCCCCTGCGCGTGATTTCCAGCACTCGCCGTAACCACACCGCGCTTTCGTTCTGCATCGGAGAGCATCGCGACACGCGCACACCCTCCACGAATCTTGAACGAACCCGTACGCTGAAGATTCTCCATCTTGAAATAGAGGTCACTACATTCCGCAAAAGTGGAAATTCCCCGCCCCCGGTACACCGGTGTCTCGCGCACAAACGGACGGACATCACGGTCATACACAGCCTTAATCGTGTCGAGACGGATCATGCAATTCTCCTCATCGTATATTATGAGGCACACGGCAAATCACAACCTGCATTTGCAAACAACCGTCGGAGAATTCCACCAGCATATGACATCATTGACACTCTTCAAACAAGTCTGCGACACCGGCGCATCTGTGGATCACTACTCGAATGGCCTCCAGTCACTTGCAGCCGACCGGCGTGGCAGCTGGACCGGTGCGCACGATTTGCTCCAGGATGACCACTCAAAAGCAGGCTCATGGGTGCATGCGTACCTCCACCGTAAGGAAGGGGATGCCATGAATGCCGGCTACTGGTACCGCAAAGCAGGCGAGCCAGTGCCAACCGTTTCTTTAGAGGATGAGTGGGAAGATATCGCTGCCGCCCTCCTCGCTAAGGGCTAAGTGCTAGCTAGTCGCGATACGGCAGAACCATCGCACACTCCCGTGAACGAATGTCCCTACAGGGTAGGAAGGTGTACCGTTTGCGGGGACAGCCAAGTCCACCGTGATGTCACCGCCACGCGTCCCGCGAAGCACGATGGCGCGGTACACCATCAGCGGCATTCCATCCCAGGATTCATCCCGCGCGCCGCGCGTTTCAGCAACCACAAATGTGTCATTCACAGCCGTTTGCACGGCCACGATGCAAACGAAGTTGTCCGGCGGTGATACGACATCGATGTCGCGGATGAGGTGCTCGGCTGCGCGGATACCACCCTCGGTCAATGTACAAAGACCGTAGAGAACGATGTCAATCGCCTTCCCTGTGGATGCACTGTACGTTGCGAGGTGCTCGGATGTATCGACAGGACAAGCCGTGATTGTCTTACCAAAGATGTTCAGCTCGACCATCGGGAGATCTTGAGCCGTATCACGCCATTGGCGACGAAGCGTTGCCCGAATACTCTGCGTGCTCGGCCACTCAGGAAGGTCGGTGCTTACCGCGGCTGTAAATGCCTTACGACGCCGGATACGCCGAATGACAAAACCTCCCACGAGGACGGTTATTCCAAGGAGAAGTCCCTCGCCAACACCTGGTGGAAGCGGCATCTAAATCTCCTCCCGCCGCCCGCTATGGGCTGAGCGAATCACGGCATCCATAACAACACTCTGCGCAACGCCATCCTCGCCCACAATCAATGGGTTTCCCGGAATGCGCACACTCAGCGCAAAGTCATCCAGCTCACGTTGCCACTGGTTGATATAAGGAAACTCCATTACGTGGATATCATCCTTACCACCGGATTTATAGGTCACTCGGATGCCTTGTTCGCCGACCTGGAAGGCCCTCTCGAGGGTGATGCTCCCCAAGGTACCCGTGAGCGTTGCGGTGCTCGAGAATGCCTGATCAAACCCAGAATGCAATGTGGCATGACATCCATTTGCATAGTCCATCACGACGGTATTGTGAATGTCCACACCCGTTTCGGTGTGCATGGCAAGCTGCGCGTACACGCGCGTGGGTTCACCAAGATACATCCGGGCGATGTTAATGCCGTAGACGCCAACATCCCAGAGCGCCCCACCGCCCTGCGCCGGATTCCACCGAATACCGGCATGTTCAATCGTTGCGGTGTAGCAAAATGTCGTATCGATTCTACGAAGCGCACCTATATCGCCGCGAAGCAACAAGCCTTGAACAAACAAATGCTGCGGGTGATGTCGGTACATAAAGCCTTCCATCAGCCTCAGGTTCCGCGCAGCTGCGAGTGCAGCACAGCGCTTGGCATCCGCACTGTTTAGCGTAAATGGCTTGTCACAGAGCACATGTTTACCCGCGAGGAGGGCGCGCTCTGTGTATTCCGCATGGATGTCATTTGGGAGCGGGATGTAAACGGCATCGATGTCCGGCGATGCCAACAAGGCTTCGTAGTCGCCAAACGCATATGGAATACCGTTCGCGTCTGCTACGGCGTTTGCCTTGTCAACATCACGACTGGCAAGTGCGGTCAGCGTGTTGTGTTCGGATGCTGCAAATGCTGGCAGCATCCGTTTTTGAAACACACGGGCGCACCCAAGGACGCCCCATCGGACTGGCTTGATCACCTTACTTGCTTAGTGCCCTCTTCGCCGCGTTGGCAATGGACTGGTTACGGTTCTTGAAGGTGATGGCCCTTTCGAAAACAGCCTTGCTTCCAGCCTTGTCGTGCTTCTCGAGGAAGCTGATTGCTGCAAGATTGACTGAATTGAACTGGGATGCATTGACGAGCGACTTCACCGTAGCGATATCACCGGATGTTACATCGTAGTTTAGTAACGCCCTGATTGCAGCGGCCTTACGGGAAGGATCCGGGTGGGCAAGTTCCTCAGACCAGAAGGATTTGAGGATCGGGTTATTGATACTAGCCAGAGCCGCGACGCTGTTGATCGCGGGAAAGGTTCGGCGATCTGCACGCAAGATGGCCATCAGGGATTTGAGCTCAGAATCCGATGGGCTATCAGAGCAGACCATATCAAATGCGCTCTGTCGCTCGACGGCATTGGTTGCATGCTTCACGATGGCGCGTGCTTCCGCTGCGGTCGGCTTGTGCTGCATTTCGCGGAGGAAGTCATGGGATGGATCGAGGAGAACAGCATCCGGCTTGCCATCAACCTTGACTGTGATCTCCTGCTCGGCACCGCTAAGCGTAATCTTTTGCGTTGACATCCCATAGGACATGAAAATGCCTACCTTAGTCGGGATGGTGTAAATGGGCACGCCGCCATCGGTTTTCTGGAGCTGATTCACACGCAGCTTCACCGACTTCGATGCATCATCATAGGACCACGTATAGTCGAGCACAGGATGGCCAGGCGACAGAATCCACTGGATGAAGAATGGTTCACAGTTGATTCCACTCGCATCTGTCATCGCCTTCATGAGATCCGTCGTCTCTACAGGAGTGTGTTTGTGGCGGGTGAGATAGAGGTTGATACCCTTCCAGAATGCTTTCTCCCCCAGCATCTGTCTCAGCGAGTGGATTACCACACCGCCCTTTGGATAGCTGTGTGAATCGAACATCGCATCCGGATTGGCATAGCGCCGCGTTGAAATCGGGCGCATATAGCGACGCGCTTCACCGAAGTAGCCGCGCATGTTGCCTTCGATTTCACGGTCATAGGCTGCGGAGCCACGGGCATGCTCAAAGTATGCAGACTGCATAAATGTCGCAAAGCTCTCGTTCAGCCAGGTCTGGCCCCAGTCCTTACACGAAACAACATCACCAAACCACTGGTGCGCAAGCTCATGCGAGTTCAGGGATGCCATGGTGCGAATGCCATCACGGCCATCCGTGAGGTTTCCAGATCCAAGCGTAGTGGCCGAGACATTTTCCATGCCACCGCCAAAGTCGTACATCGCGTTTTGTGCATACTTTGGCCAGGGATAGCGCAACCCGGTGATGTTCGAGAAGAACGTCATCATGTCCGGGGTATCCGAGAAGGATGCATCGATGGTGTCTTTCTGGCTTGCGGGGACCACGTACCAGAGTGGCGTGCCATTCCAGACATCCTTTTTGATGGCAACCTGTCCTGCAACCAGCGAAAGCAGATAGGTTGCGTGTGGCTGTGTCATTTTCCAGTGTGCGGTTCGACGGCCATTTTTGACTGTGTTGCTAACCGGGATGCCATTGCCGACTACTTCCCACTTTGCGGGGACTGTGGTGATGGTTTCTGTGGTGGCAAAGTCATTTGGGTAGTCCCACATAACAGCCCACTCACGGTTGAAGCCCGTCTCACCTTGCGTCCAAAAGCCATCCTTATCAGGGTTCGTCTTGGTAGGAACCATCCAGTGCCAGCCGCCATCCGAGCCAAAGCCGCCGCCTTGCTTGGACCCTCCGGAGTACTTAGCAGAAACGATTGCGGTTGCGTTTGGCGCAAGCGGTGCAGGCAACGTCACCGTCACGAACTCACCACTACGCTTAAATGTGACATCGCGGCCATTGACAGCCATGCTCTTGACGGTCAATCCTTGTCCGACATGGAACTTGGCCGTTGTCAGCGTCTGTACGAGGGGGCGGATGGTGTTGAACGACTCACCGGTAAATGTCCGCTGGGTTTCGTTTACATCAAGGACGACCTTGAGGTGAAGTAAATCGTATTCCCGATCAGGTGCATAGGTGGGAGCGAACGAGTTTGGGTTTTCCCGACCTTGACCGACGGCAGAGAGTCCGGCCATACCAAGGGATGCAATGGCGGCCAGTGTGCACGCCAGAACGGAGTTAATGCGCATAGGCGCAAAGTATCACGCCCTCGTCCCATTGTCAGGTGTATTTAGGGGGATACGGCGACCATACGCGTCGCATAGCGAGTCACTTGGTCACGGTAGGCGAGCATCTGGGTATGAATTGAGTCCCGTAAACCATGTGCATCCACTTCCATCGCCTTGATTGCGTCTGTCGTTTCATCTAAGGATGCGGTTTCAAGCGGGATGTGCCAGCGTTCCTGCCCGATGCTTTGCATGAAGTCCAGGTTTTTGTCTCGGTAGCCGAGACTGATACTTGGGATGCCTAGGTTTGCGGCAAGGATGGCAGCGTGAAGACGAACAGAGATTGTGAAGTGTGCTCCATCCACCCATTTTGCAAATGCAGCGAAATCGGTTGGCAGCTGCACGCTGATATGTTCAAGGCCCGCGGCATCGAGGACACGGCGTGTTGGCCCACCATCGGTACGATGCATCGCAACGCCAACAATTTCATCACCGAACTGATCTGCCAGCTGAAGGTAGTTCACTACGGCGGTTAGCGCTGGAATCTCGGTTGGAGAGCGAGTGTCACTCGGGGATGCGGCGATGTTTACGACAATCTTCCGTCGCTCATGTGGCACTTGGGGCGCATCGGGGGTCAGCACTGCGGCGAGGTCACCGATTTGTTCAGCGTTTCCGATTCCCAGTTGGCGTGCCGTATCAAGCGAGCGTGGTCCTCGGATGCCAACGCCCGACATTTGCTTAAGGCAATCCGACCAGCCATCAAGGCCCACTGCAGCTTCATCCCCAAAACCGGAGCTTCCGATTCCGCTGCCTAATGTCCAAGTTCGGCACCCCTGCTGCTGCGCATGTAGGATTGCAGGCAGCCAATAGGGACTTATGAGCGTCCCTCCGCCAAGGATAACGCCAGCAAAAAAAGATGGGCCAGAGAGTCCCTTGGCTGCAAGCTCGGTCTCGCGCCATGTGGAGAGTAATGTAACCAGCTCATGGTTTGGGTAGAGACGCTTCGCCGCAGCGAACATCGCTTCATCGCCAAGATTGCCATCTCCTAAAGCCCCGATATACCCTAAGCGTGCCTTCCCGGATGTCATTTCCTTGCGCTGGTTGGCATCGGACAGGAGCAGCTGCCGGTCGGCCATTTTTTGTCTTAGCAACCCTAGCATGGCTTTATTCTCCCGGAGTCGTCCATGCATGTGGAAGGGCAAGGACGCCGCGTGAGCGTTCAGGGGTAACGGCGCGTCCGCAGAGCTCACCAGATTCAACATCGATGATCAGTGCGCCCTCAAGGTGGTCCTGAACCCCAACACTCGATGAAACCTGCACGTTCATCCGGTAGCGCCCCGGGACGAGGTGGATGGTGCTGATGTCGCAGGTAAAGGTTGACCCGATGGCAAGTCCGCGGCGGTCATCCGCCCCGGACATCCCGCTGTCAAAGCCCGTCACAACTTGCCCGTGATGGTCATAGAGCGTGAACAAAATGTTCAGGCCGTGTGCCATGTTGTCGAGCTCGAAGGTGAAGCGTGCGCCAGCTCCGACGGCTAGTGTCTTACTCGGAAACTCGCCCTTCGTCTCGGCATCCACGGAGACTAGTTTGACATCTCCAAGCCCCTTGCGGTCAGTGCGCAAGCGGACATCTGTGCCCGCATTACGTTCCACGGAGCGGAGATATGCGCCGACGGTTTCCTCGATGGTTCCATCGAGGCCAACGGTTCCATTTTGTAGGAGGATTCCGCGGGTGCAGAGCATTTGAAGCACAGCCATGTTGTGGCTGACGAAGAGGACGGTACGCCCTTGGTTTGCGACATCCTGCATTTTGTCGAGGCATTTACGCTGAAAATCGGCATCGCCGACCGCGAGGACTTCATCCACAACGAGGATTTCAGGATTGAGGTGTGCAGCGACGGCGAATGCGAGGCGCACGTACATCCCGCTTGAATACCGCTTTACGGGCGTCTCTAGAAAGCGTTCAACACCTGCAAATTGCACGATGGCATCAAAGTGGGAATCGATTTCGTGTCGTCGCATCCCGAGGATGGCGCCATTAAGGTAGATATTTTCCCGCCCAGTGAGCTCGGGGTGGAAGCCAGTGCCAACTTCGAGGAGAGACCCGATGCGTCCATAGAGCTTCATCTTGCCTTCGGTGGGCTGGGTGATACGGCTGAGAAGCTTTAGCATGGTGCTTTTGCCAGCACCATTGCGTCCGATTAGACCGACAACTTCCCCCGCACGGACATCAAAGGAGACGTTACGCAGAGCCCAGTATTCATCGTAGCCGCTGTTACCGGTTCCGCGAACCTTTTGGATGAGGGATTCAGCGATGGTGGTCGATGCCTGCCCACCGCGCTTAAGCCGGTAGCATTTTCCAACACCTTGAACGGAGAGTGCGAGGGAGTCTGACATATTGAAATCACCGCGGATGCACAAGCGTGCGTCTTGGTGTTTCCAGTATAGCGGTCATCCATGACCTTGATGTTTGTATTTTGCAACTAGTTTTACAATTGCCTGATGTGAGTTAAAGGAAATCACCGCCCTACAGGATGTTGCGTGGCGGTGATTCAAGTTCAAAATTTTAACGTTCTAACTAGGGTGAGCGATCTGGCCCCCAGCCAGTCGCCGGGAGCGTTGTCCACTTTTTGCCAAAGACGACCGATTTGGCGTGGCCATCAAAGTAGACGGCGTTGTAGCCACGGCTATGGTTGAAGTTCGTATTTTTACACGCTCCACCACAACCATCTGGGCCATCCCAGCCGAATGCCCCACGCTCGATAAACAGCATCCGTTCACTGACCCAGTTGGATGCCTCAGACATCGGTTCATTGTAAAGATTGCGGTATTCCCCGTTGTAGCGGGTACATGGAAACGGCCCTGGAAATCCGGCAGTGCTACCCGGGCACCAAGAGTTGTAGACCCAGTTTGGGAACCATTGATAAGATTGCAGGCCTTGAGCAACATTGGCATTGCTGAAGCGCCGCACCTTATCCGATGGACAGAACCAAATTTGCTTATTTTTGGTGTACGGGAAGACTTGAATGGACATTAATGTGCGGTAAAAGTCCCCTCCATACGCACAGCCACTTAGAGGCTGACCTCCATCGATTGCGGACATATTGT
>JAURHZ010000086.1 GCA_030833025.1 Armatimonadota bacterium | reverse complement strand
GTCAACCTTGCAGCGAATGCGACAAGCTACACCGATGCTGGACTAGGACTGAATGTCCTCTACTACTACCGTGTACAGCTGGTAACGCCTCTTGGTAACACGGCATGGTCGAACATCGTTTCCGCAACATCCGCCGGTCAGCTCAACCCTGCACCAACGGTGACGGTCGGAACAACAACGACAACCACCATCCCTGTGACCTGGACAGCAGTCACGACACCAGCGGCAGCTCCTGCCAATGGATGGGTAGTAACACTGAAGAATGCTGGCGGGACTGTGATTTCAACAGTTACGTTGAACACTGCAACCCCAAGAAGCTACACCTTCACTGGACTGACTACAGCAACCACCTATAGGGTTGAAGTCCAAGCCCGAAACAACTACGGAAATGGAGCTGTTGGATCCGCAAGCGGAACCACCAGATAATCATCCGCGATTGTCTTCAGTGCAACCCCCGAATGGAAAGTCCATTCGGGGGTTTGTTTGTATTTGCGTATCCCGATGAACCGCCAAAGTGTCTTGAATGTCACCAAGCCTTGCGGCTACACATTCATTAGCCAGTCGGAAGCCACTACCTGTACTGGCGATGTCCGAGCCAGAAACACTCACGGAAATGATGCTGCTTGGAGTGCATTCCGAAAAGCCAGATAGCACGATATCAGTCGCCGCTTTTTCCCTGGACAGTCATTGCTATCTGCAATGTTGTTATTTTTTATTAACAAGTATTCAGGTGGATTACCAAAGTGCCGAATATCTCCTACAGATGCCAATGGTGGAGCAGAGATAATCTTGCGTCCCATTGAACACCACCTTTGGCTTGGAGATTGTCCGCTATGAATATAAAGAAATCTGTCCCGGGAATAGCTGCCGCTGGTATCGCCGTGACCGCCTTTGCCGCAGGGTCCATTATCCGAGATACCCGCGCTACCGCTGCCGAGCCTCAAGTAGCAGCTGGGAAGACGGCATTTTCCTGCCCAATGCACCCAGCAATCAAGTCGGATCACCCGGGCGATTGTTCTGCATGCGGCATGGACCTTGAGCGTACAACGGCTGCAGGAAATACTGCTATTCGCTTGACGGATGAAGAAACGCGCCTCGCTGGAATCCGCTCAGAAGTCGTCAGCAAAGCGGGGCAGGGGACATCCCGCATCATTCCCGGACGTGTTCAGGCAGATGAAACCCGGATCTATCGCATCAATGTTCCCATCGATGGCTGGATCCAAGAAATCACGGACACACCCGTTGGTGCATTTGTCCGCAAGGGTGAAATGCTGGCTGGCTACTACTCGCCTGAGCTTCTAGCCCGTGAACGTGCATTCTTCTTTGCACTCGAAACCGCCGACAAAATTCCACAGACAGTCGTGCCGGGCCAAACTGGAGTAGGTTCTGCAGGACAGGCTGGAGGCGCTACCAATGCACAAATTAACGGCCTTTCCCCTGCCGCTCGAATGGATCGCTTTCATGACTATAAAGATGAAGCGTTTGAAATGCGCAAGGAATTCATTCGTCGATCTCATGGATTACCAGAAGCAAAGCCTGAAAAAATGGCACCTGACTCGAATACGAGCGCACACCGGGCAAAGCCTATCCAAATGGATACCAAGAGTGCCGTTCAGCGTAACATGAGCTTTGCTACGGGAGTGCTTGGACCTGAAGGCAACTCTGGCAAAATCAATGCGAATCAAGGAATCGTGCAAGGTCCAGTTGAAAACCTACGCAACCTTGGAATGTCTGATGACCAAATCGTTCAGCTTGCTGCAACCCGTGAAGTGACGCGTACGATTGATGTCTTCTCACCCATCAATGGCTACCTGCTAACCCGCTCCATCAGCAAGGGACAGCGCTTTATGGAAGGTACTGAGTTCTTCCAAATCGCCGATCTCTCTACTGTCTGGGTCAATGCTGAAGTACTTGACTCGGATACGCAGGCACTTCAGCCCGGTACTACTGTTACTGTGCGTACAGCGGATGGCAAACATCAAGCAACAGCAACCGTATCGGATGCACTCCCAGTTGCCGATCCATCCACGAGAACATCGAAGATTCGTCTGGTTGTAAACAACGCCGATGGTGCCTTCACACCAGGAGCAGCTGTCGATGTCATCCTCAAGGTTGCACACCGGCCAGCACTATCGATTCCAGCCGATGCCCTCATCGACACTGGAAAAGCAACGTATGTGTTTATTCACGGAGCGGATGGCAGTTATTCACGCCGCGATGTCACTGTTGAGCGACACACCGCAGGACGCATTGTGATTAAGAGTGGACTAAAGAGCGGGGAGCGTGTTGTGACCGCTGGAAATTTCTTGATCGACTCCGAAAGCCGGCTTCGCAGCCACTAGTGACCTGCCAGGCTGGGTGCCGAAACACCAGCGTGCCGCAATGGAATCCAAATCATGAACATTGACCGTATAGTTGACTTCTCAGTCAAGAACCGCTACCTAGTGCTCGTTCTAGTGGCGTTCGCATCCATCCTGGGGTGGTTCTCTTTTAGAACATCCCCAGTGGATGCCATCCCCGACCTGTCTGACACACAGGTAATCGTCTATTCAAAGTGGGACCGCTCCCCGGATGTCATCGAGGATCAGGTTACATACCCAATCGTCACAGCGATGCTTGGTGCTCCTCACGTAAAGGCCGTGCGTGGCTTTAGTGACTTTGGCTACAGCTTTGTCTATGTTGTCTTTGATGAAGGCACAAATGTCACAGCCGCGCGTTCCCGAACCAATGAGCTTCTCGCAGGCGTACTTCAACGCATCCCGAAGGGTGTACAGACACAGCTTGGACCGGATGCATCCGGGCTTGGATGGGTTTATCAATATGCCCTGGTAGATAAATCTGGAAAGCTAAACCCTGCTGACATCCGCGCCTACCAAGACTGGACATTGCGTTATCAGCTCAAGTCCATCCCGGGTGTTGCTGAAGTAGCAACCGTGGGCGGCTTCGGGCGCCAGTTCCAGGTGAACATTGATCCTGTCCGCCTGCGCCGTTACGGCGTTCCACTGCGCAAAGTCGTGGATGCTGTCCGTGGTGCCAATCAGGAATCTGGCGGACGCTTGGTCGAGTTCGGTGGCACAGAGTATATGGTCCGTGGTCGTGGCTACGCTAAGTCACTGTCCGAGTTTACAGAAACCATCATTCCCGGAACCGACAGCGATCGGCCGGTTCGCGTTGGCGATGTCGCTGATGTCGAGTTTGGCCCGGACATGCGCCGCGGTGTTGCAGACTTCAATGGTGATGGCGAGACCGTGAGTGGGATTGTGATCGCCCAGCAGGGTGAGCATGTCAGCGATGTCATCGGTCGGGTCAAGGCGCGCATCCAGGATGTCACAGGCTCAATGCCAGCTGGCCTCGAGCTCGTTCCCGTTTATGACCGCTCCGACCTGATTAAGAGGTCTATCAATACGCTCAACACCACCTTAATCGAAGCGATGGTTGTTGTTGCACTCGTCATCTTTGTCTTCCTCTGGCACTTCCCAAGCTCAATCATCCCGGTGATTACGATCCCAGTATCGATTCTGATTGCATTCATTCCGTTCAAAATGCTTGGACTGAGTGTCAACATCATGTCGCTGGGTGGAATTGCGATTGCCGTTGGCGCGATGGTGGATGCCGCAATCGTCGTCGTCGAACAAACGCATAAACGCCTTGAAGAATGGGAAAAGGGCGGACGCGTCGGGTCTGTGTCGAGTGTCGTCGTCCAAGGCGTCAAGGATGTTGCGGGGCCAAGCTTCTTCGCACTGCTTGTCATCGCTGTCTCATTCCTACCAATCATGACCCTCGAGGCACAGGAAGGCCGGTTGTTCAAGCCGCTGGCGTACACAAAGAACCTCTCGATGCTGGTCGCGGCCATAATGGTCCTGACACTCGACCCTGCCCTGCGTATTCTCATCGTCAAGCTTGGCGAAAAGAAGACCGGTAATGCGTTCATCGATCGTATTCTCCACAGCATTCTGGTTGGCAAGCTTCAGAGCGAGGAAGAGCACCCAATCAGCCGTGGGCTGATTCGCATCTATGAACCAGTTGTGGTTTGGTCGCTCAAGCGTGGCTGGATGGTCATCACCGCTGCAGTTCTTCTCGTTGTGATGACGGTTCCTGTGTTCAATCGTCTGGGGCGTGAGTTTATGCCACCTCTCGATGAAGGCGCACTGTTCTATATGCCGAGCACGATGCCTGGTATCTCCGTAACAGAGGCCCAGCGCTTGCTGAATGTGACTGACAAGAAGATCAAGGCATTCCCTGAAGTCGCAGCGGTGCTCGGCAAAGCTGGGCGTTCAGATTCGAGTACTGACCCGGCTCCTCTGTCGATGCTCGAGACGGTTATTGTTCTCAAGCCACGTGAACAATGGCGCAAGGTCCCGACCTGGTACTCGAAGTGGGCACCGGAATTTGTAAAGCCTGTTCTACGTCGAATAACGCCAGATACGATTTCCATCAAGGACCTTGAGCGCGAAATGAATGCCGCAGTACGCGTTCCAGGCCTTGCAAATGGCTGGACGATGCCAATCAAGGCGCGTATTGACATGCTCACGACGGGTATCAGGACTCCGGTTGGCCTGAAGGTCACTGGAAAGACCACGGATGAAGTGGATGCAATCGCTGCTGAGGTCGAAGAGCACCTCTCGGGTATCCGTGGTGCACGTAGCGTGTTCGCTGAACGCACCGCAGCTGGTTACTATTTGGATATTGCATGGGATCGTGCAAAGCTTGCTCGCTATGGCTTGACGATTGATGATGCCCAAATGGTTGTGGCCAATGCGATTGGTGGGGAAGAAGTGAGTACGGTTGTCGATGGCCGTAATCGCTACCCAGTGAATGTCCGTGTAAAGTCGGCATATCGTAGTGATATCGAAGCGATTTCACAGCTGATCGTCACCGACATGGATGGCAAGCGTGCGGTTTCCGTTGCCGATGTTGCGGATGTTCGCATCGTCAGTGGCCCGGCGATGATTCGTGACGAGGATGGCATGCTCACGGGGTATGTCTATGTTGACTTGGATGGCCGCGATCCTCAATCCTTTGTGGATGAGGGGCGTAAGGTCTTGGCCACCGAACTCAAGCTGCCCACAGGTGCGACTGTGCTCTGGTCGGGTCAATATGAAAACATGCAGCGTGTTGCGCAGCGGTTGACATTGGTTGTTCCAATCACACTCGCATTGATATGTATCCTTCTGTATGCAAACCTCAAGTCCATTCAGAAGACCATGATTGTGTTGCTCGCTGTTCCATTTTCCGCGATTGGTGCAATCTGGCTTGTGTATGCCCTTGGCTTCAACATGAGTATTGCAGTCTGGGTCGGTCTGATCGCTCTGATGGGTGTTGATGCCGAAACGGGTGTCTTTATGCTGCTCTATCTAGACCTTGCTTATAACAAGGCTAAGGCAGATGGGAAGTTGACCAGCCGTGATGCACTCCGAGAAGCAGTCGTTGCTGGTGCGGCACGGCGTATCCGACCGAAGTTTATGACGGTGATGACGATGTTTATGGGCCTGGTGCCTGTGCTATGGTCATCGGGTGCAGGTTCGGATGTGATGCAACGTATCGCGGCACCGATGGTCGGTGGCATCTTCACAAGCTTCCTGTTGGAGCTCCTGGTGTATCCAGCTGTCTATGAAGTGTGGAAGTGGCGCAGTGAGGTTTCGTTTATGGTGGATGCCACGAGAGAAGAACTTACACTCTCTGATGCAGAAGCCGTGTAAACGGATCGGTCGTATTGGAGCGTAAAGCCGCCCCACTGGCATTCGCCAGTGGGGCGATTTTCATTTTTGCGATGCCAACACCAAGCACCCCAGCTGGCCACTGACCGTGTGACTTTAGAATCACCGCATTAATACTGTAATTGTAAAACATCAATTAACAATCTAGTAAAAATAACATTCTTTCGCCTACCCCTCCTGGAATAGGCTCTTTTCGTCGGATTTCGCTGGCAATTTGTATGCTCTGGGCATGGATATTGCACATCTGTTAACTATCTGCTGTGTACCCATCCCAAAGGGGAGCAGCAGGCAAAGGCAGATGCGAAAACGCATCACGTATTCCCGGTACGAAAGAGAATTCCATATATGGTTACCAAGCGTCAGAACTGGTTACTCAGGTTCGGTGTGCTGGCTATTGTCAATCCTTCCCTCATCATGCTGTCCCTGGCAGCGGGTGGTCCTGCGAAGGAAACAAAAGTCACTCCAGCCAAAGCAACTAAAACCGCAACACGCTCCGTCAGCAAATCCGCACGGACATCATCCAAGGTCACTGGCAAGTCCGGTCAGCTCTCCACCAAAGTGGATCTCAAACTGACATCCCGAAAGCCTGAAGGCCAAGAACGTAAGGTTCTCGGGCGCGTTTCGGCAGAACAGCGCAAAGCTGCAGCTGCTGCGATGCGTACCGCACGTGCAGAGCGCCGTGGCCCAGCTCAGGTAGGTGCACCAGGACCTGGTGGACAGCCAGACTACTTCGGCACAACACCAAACTACGCCAACAGCCCATTGCCACAATTCGATGCACAAGGCAACCACATCGCCGGTACGGGTATCCGAAAGTTTGTAGATACACTCCCTGGCCTTGGCCCAACGCACGCTAACAACCTCGGCAAGTACATCTCTGTTGCACAGCCTATTCCAAATGCTGCCTATCCAAATGATGACTACTACGAGATCGGAGTGGAAGACTTCCAGCATCAGTGGAGCACCGACCTGCCTCCAACATCCCAGGTCCGTGGCTACCGTGACTTGAACCCGCTCTCCGATGGCGCAGCGCATTACCTTGGCCCATTTATCTTCGCAGAGGCAGATAAGCCTGTGCGCCTGAAGTTCGTTAACAACTTGGGTCTAGGCAACGCCGGAAACCTCTTCCTTCCTGTTGATAAGACACTCATGGGAGCTGGTGATGGCCCAATTCAAACGGGAATTGATGGCAACGGCAATCCTGTCTACGCACAATACACAGAAAACCGTGCATTGATTCACCTTCATGGTGGAAAGACGCCTTGGATCTCCGATGGAACCCCACATCAGTGGATTGTGCCAAAGGGCGACCCAACGCCATACAAGCGCGGCGTGAGTGCACGCAATGTCCCAGACATGGCTGATCCAGGTGATGGTGCGATGACGTACTACTTCACCAACCAGCAAAACGCGCGGCAGATGTTCTACCATGACCACACATCCGGTATGACCCGTCTGAACTTCTACGCTGGTGAAGCATCCGGATACATGATCACCGATCAGTACGAGAAGGACCTTATCGATGGAACAAACCTCTCAGGTATCAACCCAGACCTGAAGCAGGTCCTGCCGACATCCAATGATGAGCACCGCTACGGTATTCCATTGGTTATTGCTGACAAAACCTTCGTTCCTGATGCTGCACAGCTGGCTGCGACAGATCCGACATGGAACTGGGGACCAATGGGTAACCTCTGGTACCCACACGTCTATATGCCAAACCAGAATCCATATGACATCTCTGGTGCAAATGGAATGGGACGCTATGACTGGGGACAGTGGTTCTGGCCATCCTTCCCAAGCAAGTTTGGTGCAGTACCAAACCCTTACTACGGAGCTCCGGGCGAGCCTCCGATGATGCCTGGTGTGCCACACCCAAGTGCGGTTCCTGAGGCATTCATGGATGTCATGACGGTCAACGGTACGGCATTCCCAACGATGCCAGTTGAGCGCAAGGCTTACCGCTTCCGCATTTTGAATGCATCCACGGAGCGCTATGTCAACCTGCAGCTCTACTACATCGATCCGGCACACCCAACGGAAATCAAGATGCTCCCTGCGGATCCACATGGTCCAAACGATGCATTGCCTTTGTCCACACCCGGTATGACCGGACTTGGTGTTGGCTTCACAAATACGACGCTCAACCAAGATGGCACCATCAGTGACAACGGAACGGGACTTCCTGCGGGCACATGGCCTGATACTTGGCCAACCGATGGCCGTGATGGTGGCGTACCAGATCCGACAGCCGCTGGTCCAGCGTGGATTCAGATTGGAAACGAGGCTGGCTTCCTTCCGAAGCCTGTTGTTATTCCGACAACTCCATTTGGTTACGAATACATGCGCCGTACAATCGTCGTACTCAACAACTCGACTCACTCCCTGTGGGTTGGTCCAGCTGAGCGCGCTGATGTAATCGTTGACTTCTCGCAGGTTCCTGCGGGCAGCAAGATCATCATGTACAACGATGCAGCGGCGCCACTACCAGGCTTTGATGCGCGTTTGGACTACTACACCGGCAACCCTGATCAACAGGATACGGGTGGTGCTCCAAGTACTGTGGAAGGATTTGCACCTAACACCCGTACCATCATGCGCTTTGATGTCGGTACCGCACCAGCTGCAGCACCTCTCAATGTGAATGAGCTGACTCCGCTAATCCAAGCTGCTCATACAGCCAGCCAGCCTGCGCCAATCGTTCCGCAGTCTGCATACAACGATGCCCGTGGACAGAACTACACAGATACGTATAGTTCTATCAATGCGACATCATTGACATTCACTCCATTGGATCAAAAGACGGGGGCACCGACAGGCCCTGCGGTCACCACTAAGATGGAGCCAAAGGCTATCCAGGAGCTCTTCGAGCT